>JAPOUQ010000003.1 GCA_026708585.1 Gammaproteobacteria bacterium | reverse complement strand
CAAGCAAATTTCTGTATTCGTTCAACGTGAAAGATCATATATTTTCAAAAGACTATGTTAGCAAACCCTATTGGTGGGAGCGAACACCTCGTCCAAAAATTCAAGATTACCCACTTCCTAAGTCTTCCGATGTGGTGATTCTGGGATCTGGGTACACAGGCTTGTCGGCAGCAATCCAAACCACTCAATACAACTTACAAACTGTGGTCATCGATGCAAATGATGCGGGTTGGGGGTGCAGTACCAGAAATGGCGGGCAAATCAGTTCCAGCATCAAGGGTTCCTATGCAGAACTATCCCAACAATACGGAGAGAATCAGGCAATAGCCCTGATCAAAACTGGCAAGGAAGCATTTCGATGGATTGAGAAATTCATCCATAAAAACAATATTGATTGCGATTATCTGAATTCGGGACGTTTTCATGGCGCACACACGCCCAACGAATTTCGATACATGTGTAAAACTCTTGATCAAACACCAGAATCCCTAAAGAAGGGAGTCTATACGGTTAATATCGAACAACAAACAACAGAAATAGGCTCGCAATATTATTACGGAGGCACTATCAATCCTGATTGTTCCTCAATTGATCCGGCTCGTTATCATCGTGCGTTGCTAGATATTTCGATGCAACAAGGCTGTCAGATAATCACGAACTGCAAGGGAACCCATATCCAAAAACAAAATGGAATCTTTCGTGTCTCGACATCCAAGGGTACGATCCAGGCACGGGATGTAATTGTTGCAACTAATGGATATACCGACAACTCTATGCCATGGATACATAGACGAGTTATACCAATCGGATCGTATATTATCGCTACTGAACCACTACCCGAAGGGATGATTGATGAATTGTTACCTACCAATCGAGTTATCACGGATACCCTGAAATTGGTCGTGTATTATCGTGCCTGTCCTGAGCGAAAAAGAATCTTATTTGGAGGACGTGTCTCGATTGGTGAAACTGAACCAACAATCAGTGCACCAATGCTAAGAAAATTGATGCTTGAACGATTTCCAGCTCTCTCTGATTTTCGAATCACACACTCATGGATGGGTTTTGTGGCCTATACCTTTGATCAATTACCCCATATGGGTGAACATGATGGTGTCCATTATTGTTTAGGTTATTGCGGTTCTGGTATCTCATTGTCTAGTTATCTTGGAGCAGAAACGGGACTAAGAGTTGCAGGGAAAACTAGCCAAGATAGCGCCCTTGACAAACATAATTTACAAGGAAGATTCTATTATTGGGGTAACCCATGGTTCCTCAAACCATCGGTACTCTACTATCGCACACGTGACCGACTATCCAGTCGAAAAAACCACAGATAAATGTTTTGAACTGATTATTGTTTACGTCGTGAACTACGTTTTGCCCGCTCATCGAATCCACGAAATAACCAGCCGAGAACAAAACCTCCTAATGCAACCACAATAAGTAGTCCCAAAAGCTCCATAATTAGGTAAACCATAATGGCTACCTATCTTGTAAAACTGAATAATTGTGCACTCAAATAAATTTTTGCGACACTTTGCTTGTTAAATACTATAGATCTCAAAATTAAGCGTGGCAAACCACTAGAACTGTCAAACTTTTGAACACGAGTTCAATGGCGGTGTGTGGGTTGTATCCTGTCATGCTCATGAACGAGTAAGAATTTAGACTTAATCATAAAGCCGATCTCACATTTGGCCTTTGTTAACTTATTAGTGTCGAATTGTATCACTGCTAGTATTAGGACACTGAAAGGACTGCCAGTACTCGATGGTGTACTCCACCTCTTGATTATCGATATAGCAACGCGCAATGCAATCGTGAGTATGTCGTGGTTGAGCTTCCCCTAGTCTATTTACGGCATGCGTACCATCACTCTGTTTTTCTTTGTAAACACTTCGCCAAGTTCCTTTCTGCGGATTTGCCGGATTGTCGGATTTGCATCTTATTACTTTGCCTGTACCCACAAACGAATCATCATTGCACTCGTTATTTTCTCCGTATTTATTTGTGCAACCTTGATTATCATGATTATATTTATGCGCCAAGGTAGACATTGAAAGAAGTGTCCCTGAGACCAGTACCAAAAGAGTTATTTTGTAATTCATGAGTTTAATCTCGTTCAGATGTTTAATTAGAGTTTTTGAGTATACAACAAACAAATCCGAAAAAAAAATTGGTACGCTATTGGTTCAAACCTCGAAAACCACACTATACACGGCAGCGAGAGTACCTTCGGGTTTTCAATTTATGGATTATGCGTTGGAAACACCTATAAGATTGCTGGATAGTGAGAGTGATTGAATTAAACGAATGGCGGTATTAGAACCATGTTGCCAACATGTTTTTTCTTTAGGAAGTGATCCTGAGCCTGGCAAATTTCACGCAAAGCATATTCCTGATAAACAGCCGGCACCAATTGATTGCTATTGGCATATTCCATGATTCTCGACATTGTTTCTCTCAAATAAATGGTGGAACCGAAGAAAGAAAGATTTTTCAAGTACAGGGTCCGTAAATCCAGTTTTACTATAGGCCCAGCAATCGCGCCAGCTACCACATAACGCCCACCTCTATTCAGAATTTCCAGATATTCAGGAAACAAATCACCACCGACAACATCCGCAACGACCGAATAGCCTCCACCACTTCCGGCTGATAATGACGCAGAAATCAGATCATTAGCATGACGATCAATCGTGCTATTTGCGCCCAATATGACGAGTTGTTCATGTTTTTCCTTTGTGGCAACCGCTGTGATTTCTGCACCCAGAAGTTTACCAATCTGCACCAAAAACGAGCCCACACCACCTGAAGCTCCTGTTACTAAGATTCGATCTCCTTGACCTACCCCTGCTAACAACAACATGTTCATCGCAGTACCTCCAGAACATGGCAATGTGGATAGCTGACTGTCGCTAAGAATGCATTCTTGGTTCACAGGCAAGCAATTAATAGCAGGCAGACATAGATATTGGGCAAAGCCACCATCAAACTCCGCACCCAACAAACCTAAAGTATCTAGAGTATCCCGGCTATCCGACGGATATAAGTAAGGATCACACACTACCCGTTGACCCACTCTCTCTGGACAGATGTCTGCACCCACAGCCTCAATAATGCCAGCAATATCCATCCCCTGTATTCTGGGAAATTGGATATCGCCTGACCAGCCGCCCATTCCACCACTTTCTGTTTCTTCTCCAGAATCCGTCCAATCACCAGTGCCACTTGTTACCGACCGGTTATACCAACCGGTTCGCGTATTTATATCTGTGTTATTCATTCCGCAAGCAAGAACTCGGATCAATACTTCCTTCGGTTTGGGAACAGGTTTACGAGCCTGATCGGTATACTCTAGCTGGTCGTACCCTCCATAGCCCTTCAGATGAACCGCATGCATAGTTTGTGTATTCATAATGGTTTCACTCGAAGTATATAAAAAGCAGAATCAAAGCATACCGTTATCCATTAGTGTCAGATAAAGTTGACGAGGGTTTTCAAATACAATCCCATCCCAACCTCGGTCGATAGCTGCCAATACATTCTCTTTTCGATCATCAATGAAGACAGTTTTTTCAGGAACTAGATGAAATTGTTGTTCAGCCATAGCAAAGATTGCAGGATCTGGCTTAATGAACCCGCAATCGCCCGAAAGCAACACATCATTGAATATTTCAAGAAATGGCATCCTTGGTCTTGCCCTCTCAAACTCACCTCGTCCCCAATTCCCCAACACATACAAGCGATGTCCTCGCTCTTTCAGTTCTTCCAACACAGATACCGAACCGGATATGACCCCAACCAACATTTCATCCCATCTTGTCCAGTATGCTGAAATTTCCTCTTTCCATTCTGGATACTGACTTTTCAACTGTTCCAGAAGTGGTGGTATTGGCGCACCCATACTGATCTTAGCCTGAGTCGAAGGGCCAAGAATATGATTGACAAGTTGCTCCGGTCTTCGACCGGATTTCTGACACAGAGGACCATATAACCTCTCTATGCTCCACTCGACGAGCACACCGGCTAGGTCACAAACAACAACGAAGTCATGATCGGGCGCCTTAAACATCCTCTATGGATATCAAACTATCGTCTATTTTCAATCTCTTCAGCCAACTCACTGACTGCCATCGAATAATTGATACTGTTGTTATATCGCGTAATCACATATAGATTATTGAAAGCAACGATGTATCGATATTTACCATCATGAAGACTCAATTTGACCAGTGCTACTTTCTGACTGGCTTGTTTTGAGTTGAACTGAATACCTAAATTCTCGAGATCCTCTATCTTATATATTGGTTTTGCACTTCGACCAACGAACTCCTGGGCACTCACAGGCAAGATTCCCTGCACCTCTGAATAAATTGCCTGCCCTGCTTGCCATCCGTGGTTGACAAGGTAGTTGGCAACACTACCCACTGCATCTTCAACCTCATTGACTAGATCACGAGTACCGTTGCCATTAAAATCCACCGAATAATTTTCATAGCTTGAAGGCATAAACTGAGGAATGCCAATTGCACCCGCGAAAGAACCATAAACAGAATTTGGCTCAATACTTTCTCGTCGTACTAAATTCAGAAAAACTCGTAATTCATCCTTAAAATACTTGCTTCGCCTCGGATATGCCGCGGTCAAGGTCACCAGACTGTCCAAAATGTTGGACTTCCCCTTGCGCTTACCATAGTGAGTTTCGATACCAATGACCGAAGTAATCACAGATGCTGGCACACCGAATTCAACCTCGGCTTTTTTCAAAACCATTTGATGCTTGTTCCAAAACTCAACACCATTTCTAATACGTTTATTATTGATGAATAATTTTCTGTATTTGTGCCAGGGAGCAGCTTCCCATTGCCTATCCATCAACTCGAGAGTGTTTTGATTGATTGATGCTGATGCAATCACCGCACGCAACTGATCTTCCGGGTAGTTATCCTCCTTTACCATAGTCTGAATCAACTCCTCAAGCTCAGGATAATCGCTGATAGTGAGTGCAGATACATTTTCCACGAAACCTATCAAAAGAAAAGCAAATAAACAGCTAAGAATTTTGTGATATCCAGTCATAAAACAGTTTTCATTCAATTCGTCTTCATTTTTTGTGAAATACTCATCAGGATACCAAAACCAATCATCAAAGTCACAATTGAAGTTCCCCCATAGCTGATAAATGGCAACGGTACGCCAACCACCGGCAAAATTCCCGAAACCATCCCAATATTTACAAATACATAAGCAAAGAATGTGAAGGAAAGCCCTCCAGCTAATAGTTTCGCATAGGTGTCTTCAACACAAAACCCAATCCAGAATCCACGAAAGACCAACATTAGATAAATCAGCATAAGAAGGATAAATCCTCCTAAACCAAATTCCTCACCCATAACTGAAAAAATAAAGTCAGTACTTCGTTCTGGGATGAACTCCAGTCTTGATTGCGTCCCAGCTAGCCATCCTTTGCCTATAACACCGCCGGAACCAATAGCTATCATCGATTGAACAGCATGGTAGCCTGCACCGAGTGGATCTGACCAAGGATCCAGCATGGTTAATATGCGCTCTTTTTGATAGTCGTACAAAACCATGGTCCAGACAAGAGGAGCTGAGACTGCTCCTACAACCCCAAAAACTAAAATAATTTTCCAGCTGATTCCAGCTAAGAATATAACAATAGAGCCTGATGCGGCAATAAGAAGTGCTGTTCCAAGATCAGGTTGCAGAATCACTAGTACACAAGGTATTACAATTGAAAGTACTGCCAGAAAGATCTTCATCACGCTGGGCATCATGGGATTATGAGTCATGATCCATGCCGCCATCATTGGTACTGTAATTTTCATTATCTCAGAAGGTTGAAAATTGATAACCCCGAGATCAACCCATCGTTGCGCACCTTTTCCAACAATCCCGAAAACCAAGACCAAAATCAAAAACACAATCCCAACTAAATATAGGTGCAACGACATAGTCGAAAGAGTCGAAATTGGAATAAGCGAAACAATATACATGGCTATCATAGCAATAACGATACGCCCAGAATGATTGATCAGTAGATCAACATCCTCGCCACTTGCACTGTACAAGGTAATCAAACCCAAACTGCAGACTAACAGAATACCGGTGAGCAATGGATAATCCAAAGTCGAAAAAATCGATTTCTGTTCGGTGTTCATGTTCTGTCAGGTTCAGCTTGTTGATGAAGATGATGCATCTACATCCGACGCAAACATATTCAAACGCTCTTGCAGGTAGTAGTCGACTAATCTTCGTGCAATCGGTGCAGCCACTTTGCTACCACTACCTCCGTTCTCAACAATAACGGCAATTGCGATCTGGGGATCATCTATTGGTGCAAAACCAATAAATAACGAATGGTCTCGGTACTTTTTTGGGGTATTTTTCTCATCATAATCTTGTCCCTGAGGAATACCAATCACTTGTGCAGTCCCTGTTTTTCCCGCCATTTCATAGAGCATGCCATTGTTTATGCTTCTCGCCGTACCATTGGCACTATGCACCACTCGGCGCATGCTTTCAATCACCTGGTCGTAAAATTCGACTTGTCGCAATTCAATCTGCTTTTTCTCTGGTATAACCTGAGATTCTGTCTTCTGGGTAATCGGGTTTTCAAGCATCTTCAACAAACGTGGAGTAATTGCTACACCTCGATTGGCGAGAATCGCAGTCATTGATGCAAGTTGGATGGGAGTCATTAACATATAACCTTGCCCAATACCAGTATTTACCGTATCCCCCGGATACCAAGGTTGGTTTTGGGTTTTTTGCTTCCATTCCATATTCGGCATTAGGCCTGATCGTTCCTTGTCTAAGTCAATGCCTGTTTTTCTTCCAAATCCAAATCGCGTCAAACCTGCTTGCAAACGCTCGATTCCTAGACGAATAGCCAGATCATAGTAATAAACATCACAAGAACGCTCAATTGCAGCATCACCATTAACAAGACCATGTCCTGATCTTTTCCAACAGCGATATCTTCTTTGGTTATTCGGCAAGCTGTACCAACCCGGGCAAAATACTTCACGATCATGCTTGAATCCATGTTCAAGACCAACCAGTGAAATAAATCCTTTGATGGTTGAACCCGGCGCATACTGACCATAGATTGAACGGTTAAACAGGGGCTTTAGTTCGGAAGTATTCAACTGTAAATAGCGCGTTTGTGATATACCATTAATAAATAGATTCGGATCATAGGTTGGCGCACTAGCTAACGCAAGAATCTCTCCGGTCTTCGGCTCAATCGCTACAACCGATCCTTCATAGCCCTCAAGTGCCTCCATGGATTCTTTTTGAAGCATGATATCTAGGCCGAGATGTAGGGTCTGACCAGAATTGGGCAGATCCTGTCTCAAATGCCTTACGATGCGTCCGTGCGCATTCATTTCAACTTGCGAATGACCCGGTTGACCCTTTAGTGTGCTCTCATATTGGGATTCAATTCCAATTTTTCCAATATATGAAATCCCTTCATACCCTCCCTGTTCATAGATCAACTCTCGATTATCAGGACTGATTCGCCCAACATAGCCAACTACATGCGCTGTCAGACCTCCATATGGATAGTCACGCTGTAGGTCAACCCTTAACTCAACGCCAGGAAATCGATGTTGATTGACCGAAAATATTGCTACCTGCTCATCGGTCAGATTTGTCTTGAGTGTCTGTCGTTCAAAGGAAGGCCTTAATTCAAGAGTAGCTTTCAACTCTTCAATGTCTTCTATGGTCAATTCAATCAAATGACTTAACTCATACAGATATCGATCGAGATCTGGAACTAGATCGGGCAAGATTTCGAGATTAAATACTTGCACATTGTGTGCCAGAATCTCTTCATTACGATCAAGAATTAACCCTCTTACTGGTACTAATGGAACTCTGTCAATATGGTTTTCCTGAGACAGTAATTTGAAACGATCATGCTGGGCAATTTGCAAATAAGCGACCCGTACGAACAAAATGAATGAAAGGAGCACAATGATTAACAGAGTCAGCATGAACCGCTGCTCCAGTATATTTTGATCGAACTCTTGTCGTATAGATCTGATCATCAGTCATTCCTCGAATCAGGATGACTCCATGCTTTATCCAGAATAACTCGAATCACCGGCCAAATCAAACCAGCCATTACTCCCGCTTGCCAATTTAGTGTTAAGTATTCATAGCCAAAAGCTAGATGATTAATCCAAAATTCAAAGCCAATCACTAGTATGCTCAGCACCATGACAAAAAAACATTGAGCCCACATTGAATAATGCAGAGTCTTGGATGAGAATATTGACACAATCAAGGCTGCAATTGCAAAACTGAGCGCGTGTTGTCCCAAAATTGTCAAATTGACAACATCGAGAAATAGCCCAACACCCCAAGCCGCAAACATACTGAACTGATCAGGTTCGACAAGAGTCCAATAAATCACAATTAATAACACCCAGTTTGGTACCAAGATTCGTATTGACTCATGATAATTCAACATGCTGAGTAAAACAGCCAAAAATAACGAAATCATAACAACGATTTCGAACCGCTGTCCTGAGGGCTTATCTTTCGCCACGGAAGCTTTCATCTTGCTCAAGCTGTTGACTTTGGTCTGGCTCCGAAGTCCACAACAAGAGGACATTTTTGTTGTATCTCACATTGACTGCAGTCTCAACACTCACTTGCAGAAATGGACGAGTTGTATCCTTGAGTACCTCGATAACGGTCCCAACCGGATATCCAGCAACAAAACGATCCCCCATCCCAGAGGTAATCAAGGAGTCACCAACCCGAATGTCGGCTTCCAGTTCTAGATAGGGCAATCGAATTTGACCCGGTATTCCTGTTCCTACACCGATAGTCAACAGCCCATTTCTGACGACCTCAACTGGTAAACCCTGAGAAACATGGCTCAGCAACATGACTACACTCCTTTGAAACCCGACTTCGGTTATTTGCCCAATAACTCCAGCATCAGAAACCGCAGGCTGTCCCATATAAACTCCAGCTTCAAACCCTTGATCAATGATCACTTGGTGATTATATGGATCGTCTTTTTTTACAACAATATTAGCTAATAACAACTCACCGCGTTTCTTAATTGATGTTGCAAGTAATCTTGCAAGCCTCTCATTTTCCTCCTTGATTGCCTCATATTGGTGTATTTGAACGCGTAGTGTCATATTTTCCTGTTCAAGATTCGTTATTTGCTCCTGTAGAGTTGACTTTTCTTGCGCTAATTCTGCAACCATAGGAATTCTAGATTGAATCCTAACGATCAATTCAAAGGGTTGACGTATGATAGTGCCAATGGTTTTGACTGGCTGGAAGAGTTCGGTTTTATTATCCAGGATCAATAAACCTAGAGACAGAACCAAAAGCAAGCAAAATTGGTAAAACGGAGAAATGAGGGTTCTGCTCATGCTGTTTTACCCTATTCCCGCTCTAAAGTGCGGTATTGAACATGATGGGTTTCTTCGAATGAGTACCCGAATCGAGTCATTGCAGAGTTAAAATTTAATGAAACTATTCGATCGCAAATGATCTGTATAACGCATTCAACAACGATAGATTAGTATTCTGCTGAATACATATCACTGAGAGCATCGACCTCTTCTAAAGCTCTTCCACATCCTCTAACAACACATGTCAATGGATCTTCTGCAACGACCACCGGCAATCCAGTGTCTTCCATAATTCGTCGGTCAATATCCTTAATCAAAGCTCCTCCACCAGCAATAACAATTCCACGTTCACCTATGTCACCACTTAATTCAGGGGGTGTCCTTTCAAGCCCAGCACGTACAGCCCAGATGATTTCCTCAATTTGCGGATTGATTGCTTCATACACTTCATTGCTAGTAACCACCAGACTGCGGGACATACCTTCTGCAATATCTCGACCCTTGACCTCCAATTCAGCATGTTCAGACTCAGCCCAAGCTGTAGCTATCGATTTTTTAATACGTTCTGCTGTCGCTTCACCAATTAGTGTTCCATGACGACGCTTGATGAACTCAATAATTGATGAATCAAACGAGTCACCTGCAACTCGCAGTGAACTTGAATAAACCATTGATCCCATAGAAAGAACACCAATTTCAGTGGTGCCACCACCAATATCAACCACCATCAAACCGGTTGGCTCTGCAACCGGGAGATTTGCACCAATCGCCACAGCGATTGGTTCTTCAATTAGAAACGCTTCCCGGGCTCCGGCGTTGATCGCCGACTCTCGAATCGCTCTTCTCTCAACTTGTGTTGATCCACAGGGTACGCAAATGATGATTCGCGGAGAAAAAAACCATCGGTAGTTTTGGACGCGACGAATGAAATACTTCAGCATATCTTCTGTGACCCGGTAATTGGCAATCACTCCTTCTTTCATTGGTCGGATAGCTTTGATCGATCCCGGCGTTCGACCAAGCATCTTTTTGGCTTCTAGTCCAACAGCCAATATGTTCTGCCGAGAACCTCCCGAAAAATTCTCTTTGATGGCAACAACAGAAGGTTCATCGAGTACGATGCCTTTCTTTTTGACATAAATCAGAGTATTCGCTGTACCAAGATCAATCGCCATATCACTTGAGACGACTCCCGACAGCATATTGGATATCATACGTCTCATGGCGGCGTAACTCGTTGATTTGTGTATATTGGAGGCATGAATGTAATGTGTACTAATTAGTCTGTTACTAACGCATTACCAATCGCACCCGGTGAAGGTTAAATAAGTAAACTGAATACTGACTGCAATTTACAACGATTATATCCTAAATTGAAACTTACAAAGATACGATTATTCGACCATATGTTTCAAGTTTTGCTACTAATCGGTCGATAACATGGTTTTTTGAGATTTTTTAGATCGCTGTCAACCTTTGATAATTTGATTGTCAACATCAACATTTCCGAACAGTACTGCTTTTCGCAGAGAAATGCACTAACAGTTCAAAAGTTACAACTTAAGAGTTACACTTTCCACCCAGTAACCGCTTGGCAAGTTCTGGTTTTCTGCTTTTTTCACTGAGCCATATTGCAAGAAACAGATCCACTTCTTCATCCAATATTCCGACTGGATCCCCGTTGAAGAAAAACTCCAAGGCGTTCTCGCCAATTTTCCAGGCTGTGAAACGATCACCTTTAGAAACAGTTCGCATAATTTGCTCGAGTTTTATTCTGGTTGAATCAAAAGTCGATTTCGGCCGATTTGAAATCCGCGCCATTTCCGAAATAGACGCCCAAACCAGTTCATGCTGAGAAAATTCGTAGTCATAGATTAAAGTTAGTCCATAATTGTTATCCAATAAGGGGTACGAATCGCTCCAGAGTTCAGCTCGATAGAGTCGAAAAAACAGAAATTTGTAATTTACACATCCTGTTGGGGTATGTGCTTCAATCCGGTCGCTATATTCGGGATGCCGTTCGTTAGCAAACGATATAGAAAATAGCAATAGTATGCCAAGAATAAAACACTGAACTCCAACATGTCGGATGACTGATATCCTCATTCTCCTTGCCCAAATACTCTAAGTTGGCTAAGTTGGGAGGGCTTTAAAATAATTGAGACCCTCTATAATTCCGCTTATTCTATAACTTGAACTTTACTCTATCCTGAATGCGTTAGTATGCACACGCTAACGAAATGACTTGTCTTTTCGTGTTGACGCTCAAAAAAGTAAAACAAATACATTCCATATTCCACCATTCATCATCCAAATTAATCTACTCACATCTGGAAATTAGCCTAGTTTGGTCTTCGAATCCACTTGCTTGGGTCGGTGTTTACCACATTTTTTGCTTTTTCGAGATTTATCATTTTGCCACTACAACTGCAAAAAACTTATTGCTTATCCAATATCAAATGAGCATACATAGGCTATTTTATTGATTGAAAGTGAGTGAGAAATTGATAATTTCAAACTTGCAGCTGGACTTGTATGTACCCCAACTCAAGTTTCTTTCCAAATTATTTGAGGACTGTGAATGGTTGTAGGACAGCAATTTGTACTCATTGACCATCTGATTTATCATCCGCAAATCCCCACATCATTTTTTGATAATTTAGAAACCGATAATGACTGGTTGAGAGAATCACAACCATGTTGGAAGGGAAAGTCCCCATGAGCCTACTGCTCGAAGATAATGACCATTCACCGAAATACACAGGTAGTTAACCGAATTACTGTCAGTCATTTCGAATGACAACATTTCCTGCTTTTTAAAATTTGATCGGAGTATCCACCAAGTTGGAGTAAAAGGGTCAAACGACAGGCACTATCGTGTATACAGTCAGGATTTATAGCAGTAAATTCAAGGGGTCATTGATCAATTGGTGGAGGGATTGTGGTTTCCATTAAATCTTTTCGTTCACCGTCTCCCAGCGGGTTACAAAATTTGACAGAACAAATCCGTAGACGATCCAGATAGCAGACAGAATCAGGATAACGTTCATAGGCTCTAAACCAAATTCCACATCGGTCAAGCGAACTCCGACTACATAACTTAAGGGACCACCGATGATGCAGAACAGTATGAAAAGCGGTCGCCTTCGAATAAGAGGTCGTAAAGACCATGGCAAGGTCATAGAAAATAATAACCACAAGGTTATCATCCAAAACGGCGGTACTATCAATCCGCTAGGATACTCCAAGAGCCCAAAGTAGCCCATCAAAGTATCGCCGACAAACCCCAAAGCGACTGTTAATCCGATCAAAATGAGATCTTGAATTCCAGAGTAAAACCACTTGCTGTAGATTAGTAGAGCAATAACTGCACAAACCATTGCCATGGTATTTCCATACAAAACAACCAACACCCATCCAATTTGGAACTTCACAGCATTGGCAATAATATGGGCCATATAGATCAAACTTTCACTAGTAGAATTTGTGTAGCACTAATGGCATCTTCATCGAACCCACCCTCGCAGTAAGCAAGATAAAATTGCCACATACGCATGAATCTGTCATCAAAGCCCATGGCAGTAATCCGTTCTGAGTTGCTGAGAAAGCGATATCGCCAGTGACGGAGAGTCTCAGCATAATCTGCCCCGATGTCTTCGAGATATTTCATCTGAAGTTGGGTATTCTTTCCTGCAGATTTCAGAATGGATTCCAGAGAAGGGAGACCACCTCCAGGAAAAATGTAGCGCTGAATGAAATCTACACCATTTCGGGCTGCTTGATATCTTTGTTCAGGTATCACAATCGCTTGCAAAAGAAATTTCCCTTTGGGAACTAACAACTCATTGCACTTGTTGAGATATTTCTGAAGATAGTTGTGCCCAACAGCTTCAATCATTTCAACTGAAACCAACTTGTCAAACTGTCCAGCAAGTTCCCGATAATCCTGGTTGAGTACCGTTATGTACTGATCAAGACCTTTTTTCTTAACCAGTTCACAAGTATATGAATACTGCTCAGCAGAGATGGTCGTGGTGGTTACTTTACAAGAATAGTTTTCTGCAAAATAGACAGCAAGTCCTCCCCAACCGGTTCCAATCTCTAACACATGATCATTTTCGGTTAACTCCAGATGACCTCCGATCTTCTGGAGCTTATGTTTTGAAGCGGTATCCAAATCAAGGCTGCTCTCGGAGAAAATGGCAGATGAGTACATCATATGTTTGTCAAGAAAAGTCGCAAAAAACTCATTTCCCAGATCATAGTGTGCACGGATATTTCGTCTTGAACCGGTCGGAGTATTGGCGGCCAATCGGTGTCTATAGCGCTCCATAGACCGGACCAAACTAGAAACTAACCCACCCAAGCGTCGAAATTTTGCCAAATTCCGACACAGAAGACGAATCACTGCAGTTAGGTCTGGACTTGTCCAGTAACCTTCCATAAATGCCTCTCCAGCACCAATTGAGGTATTCAGCATAACCATTCGATACATCTTTTTGTTCTTCACTACAACCATCGCATGTATGCCATCTTCAGACGATGAGTTCCCAAATAGATAGGATGCGTTCGGCTCTTCCAGACGCAGACTTCCTCCTTCTATAGAATTTAGAAATGCAAAAATTGAGCGGCGTGCCAACTCTACAGTAATACTGCTTCTATGGAATTTTGAATCGGATAAAAGTGTATCTTCTACAACTTTGTTGACTATTTGATCTGTTTTCATGAGATATCAACTCTGCTCATTTTGTGGTTGAGTTTTTTCAAGTATCGAACTGCAAGTCTTTGGGTGAGGATATATGGGTGCTTTTTTCATTCGCAACTTCAAGGCTTGCCAATAGATTCCAATTCCAGTCTTAAGGGTCATTGAGGGCTGTCGAATCACTAGTGCAGTCAATCGAGTAATGGACATGGGTATACGCTCAAGGACTAAGGTGGCATCTGTTTCGCAGCGGGACAATCGATGATTTTCCAGATGGAAAAATAATTTTGATTCGGGCGAGCGAAAACGACAGTTATAGATCATATCCATTGGATGAAATGGAGATACATGCATGCGTTTTGCAAAACGACTGTTTTGATTGTGAGATTCTGATTCAGAGCGAATAACGTACAATTCCTTTTCGCGCCATGGCGTATTAGTAACTTGTAAAACTACATATCGTAATTGACCGTAACTATCGTCACAGTAAAAAATCGAAATTGGATTCATAACAAACCCCCAATATCGAAGATTTGTAAGTAGTCGAATTCGTCCATTGGGTCGCCATCCGTGCTCCGATTCAACGGTATCTTTAATCACATCAGATAGGGGTTTAGTTGGGTCTCCGGCATAGTCCATACGACGGAACCATCCTAGAGCTGGATATTGGGTCCCCAACAACCCCGGCACATTCAACTCCTGATCGACTGTAGCAAGATCAAGAAGCGGCATTGTGATCCGATATCGAAATTCATGCAGAACTGGAGTGAAACGTCGATGGCGGATAATACCGCGATAGAGAACAGAACCAGTCATAATTCATTTGCTCCAAGTGCTTTCGACACATTCATGGCACTGACTACTCCATCTTCATGAAATCCATTACCACACCAGGCGCCACAGAACCAAGTGTTTTGAGTACCATTGGTCTTTGCTAGTTTCTGTTGAGCGTTCACACTTTCTTCCCCAAACTGGGGATGGGAATAATGATAGTGAGCGAGAATCTGTCTCTCATCAATATGTCTGGAGCCGTTGACAGTAACGCATAGTGGCTGTGAAGAGCGGATCCCTTGCAACAAATTCATATTGTAGGTAAGAACTGGTTGTTTGGTTTCCGTGCCATCCAAAAGATAGTTCCAACTTGCCCAAGCTCTCCTCTGGACTGGCATCATTCTCTTATCCGTATGTAGAACTACGTGGTTATCTCGAAAAGGTATAGCACGCAGGATTTCTTTCTCTTGTATGGTTACATCCTGAATGAGATTCAAGGCTTGATCGGTGTGACAAGCCAATACGACATGCTCATACTCAACCTTTTCCTGTTTACATACAACACTTACCTTACCCGATTCTCGCCAGATGACTTGAACTGGAGATGACAGTCGTATTTTCGATTGAAAAGGCTCACTTAATGGCCCAATGTAGTTTTTGGATCCACCTGCAATAGTACGCCATTTTGGTCTATCTCTGGTCTCAAGAAGACCGTGATTGATAAAGAAACGAATAAAAAACAGCGCATTGAACTCCTGGATTTGTGTAATCGGTGATGACCATATTGCTGAAGCCATAGGCAAGATATATGCCGATTGAAAAGTCTCACCATAACCACCCATATCAAGATAATCCTTGAGTGATAAACCAGGTCGTATGACTTGATTATCATAATCGTATTTGGCGCGTTTACCAAAACGGCTGATGTCGATCAACATACCGAGAAACCTTGGATTCAGCAAGTTCCTTCGATCGGCAAACAATCCATTCAAACCCGAACCGGAATATTCGAAAATCTGGTTTTTCTGTGATCTAGATGGCACAATCTGACAATCGGCATGTCGTGTACTGACACTAAAACTCATATTTGTGGGACGCCATCTGACACCAAGACCTTCAACCAAACGGTTGAAATTGGGATAGGTACGATCATTGAATACGATAAATCCTGTATCAACCCAATGTAATTTGCCATCCACTACACACTCTTCAGTTGCGGTATGTCCGCCTAATCGGTTGGCGCTTTCGTAAAGAGTGATGTCATGTTTCTTGTGCAACAAACGAGCTACTGTTAGACCGCTGATACCACCGCCGATGATGGCAATCTTCATTCCCGCCGCACCATACGCTGACCAATTTTTAACCGAATCTCCTCCGGTAGCATGCTCAAAAAACGAAGCAACCAGGTCAATTTTTTTGGAAATTCGATATGACGTTTGTCTGCCTCAATACCGGTCAAAATAATTTTTGCCGCTTGCTCAGAACTCATCAAAAATGGCATGGGGAAATCATTACGTTGGGTCAAGGGTGTATCAACAAAACCAGGTAACACGGAAGTAACTGCGATTCCTTCTTGAAACAAATCCAAGGCTAAAGATTCCAAAATACTGACTACGGCAGCTTTTGACGCTCCGTATGCTTCGGCCCGTGGCAGTCCCGTTATCGCTGATGCGCTACTGATCCCCACGATATGTGGTGAGTTTTTTGATTTGCGTAATGCAGGTAGAGCGGCCTCGATTGAGCGAGATAATCCGAACACATTGACATTGAACATACGTTCGATAACACCTGTATCGAAATTTTGGGTATTCACATACTCGCAATCACCTGCACATAAAATTGCTAAATCAAGACCAGACTCTAGCTTTTCTAACTCAACTCGTAACAAATCGGTGACTGATGCCTGAGAAAGATCTGCCTCCATCACAGTCACTGGGCAATTGAGTGATTTGGCCAAGTTATTCAGATTCTGTCTATTTCGCGAAGTTAGAATCAAATGATTCCTACGCTCTGCTAAAACTGAAGTTAAAGCACGTCCAATACCGGAAGAGGCTCCGGTAATCCAAACTGTTTGATTCTCAATGTCCTTCCTTGTCACAGGAATTAGACTCTCCTTTTGAATTGTTTATAGAAGAGTTTGATCAGGGGAATATGTCGGAATAATCCTTCTGTGTTGTCCCAAAAATCCTGATGCAAAATGACCTTACCCTCCTCATCCAGACGTATGTGCGACATCCCGATTGATTTTGTCTGCAATGCTCTACCTAACAAGTTAAACCCGGTTTTCATATACCATTGAATAAAGTATTCATCGCCAATTTGGAACACTCGATCAAAGATGATTCGGCTATACTCGAGGTGGTTTCCGGTCGCCTCCAGATAGTTGGCTAACTCATCTAAATCGTCAATTACTTTCAATGTATCGCTAAAATAAATATGCTCAGAGTAGACTTCTCGAACCTTGGTTCCGATATCATTACAAGTTAAATCTGAGAATAGCTCAAGGAAATTAATCAAACGATCATCATGATCCATTTTGCCGATGGGTTGCAATAGATCAATATGATCCATTCCATTCATGCGCATGCATATCCGCCGATAAATGTTTGGATAGGTTTCTTTGGTTTGTGGTTGAATAGATTCTGACCGGTTTAAAGACATTTGCTTCTGTATATATTGGAGAGATTCGTATCTACTCTCTCGCTATTGTTGGCAAGTAGATAATGATAGATGTTTCTATCTGAGTTAGCATTTGAAGAGTTCAATCTATGATATATATATTCCCGATCCATTTTGTGAATCATTGCAAGCATATCCAGTCAAATCAAATCAAAAATAATCAGAACTTCTCAACACGCATGTCCACTAGGTTCCGTTTATTTCGGCCAAACACCATTCCGATCAAATGGATAGATTGATCAAGGCCTTGATACTTCTCGGCATAGCCTTTTCACGAATCTGCGTAATCGCCTCGTCAAGACCCTCTTCTACTTTCCTTTCCTTACTTT
>JAPOUQ010000053.1 GCA_026708585.1 Gammaproteobacteria bacterium | reverse complement strand
ACAAATGTTGCAATTCGAACCGCACATCATCGATCAAGAACACCTTCCTATACAGGAACCGCCTGATTGAAATCATGCAATTTGAACTCCGAAACTTGAGTTACAATCATCAATATTCGGATGAGATACAAATCTCGATAAACCTGACTGCGAAAGTGATGGCAGAACTGGACTCCTGTCACAGCCGAGCAAAAATTCAGGATTTGATGAACGAGCTACATGAGGTGAATCCTCGGAAATATTGTTTCCCTGCCGATATGAATGCTAAGTCCTTCTTCATGCACCTCGTGCACCAAGGGGCTTTGCACAAAGAATCAGTGGATCGTTTTGTGTGCCCGATCCCGTCTTTCCGTGCTTATCTGATGGATCGTGGAGGTATCTGAGAGAATCCTACTCCAATTCTAGGTGCTGTTACTCGCAATGACTCTTTGCCGCCGGACTGATCTCTTCAAACTTTCCACCCATGTCGAAAATGAATGAGCATATCTCTGATCTACAGAATGGTCAGGATTGTCAGTCCAAGCGGTTGTTTGAGTAGCATACTTATTTCAGAAAGCAATTTCATGAATTGCAAACAGGGTCTTGCTATTAGGAATATCCAGTGCTTGATATCTCATCAGGGAAAATATTTTAAGCACTAACTTGCCTTGTTCCGAATAAAATATGTAATCGCGATTTTATTCGGAAAACTAAAAATGAAATACGAAACCATTATTACCCTCCGGGAAAATGCCATTGGCATCATTACCTTTAATCGACCCGAACAACTGAATGCAATCTCCATCAAGCTCAGAGAAGAACTGACTGAAGCATTTCAAACGATGTCGAATGATGACCAGATCAAAGCAATTATCTTGACCGGTAATGAAAAAGCTTTCGCCGCCGGTGCCGATATTAAGGAAATGCAGTCCAAGAGCTATATGGATATGTATCTGCATGACAATGCTTCAAAACTACAGACCGTATTGAAAAATTGCCGAAAACCAATTATCGCAGCCGTCAGCGGCTATGCATTGGGTGGCGGTTGCGAACTCGCCATGATGTGTGACTTTATTCTAGCAGCCGAAAATGCGAAATTTGGCCAACCGGAAGTCTCAATCGGTGCCTTGCCAGGCTGGGGTGGAACACAAAGATTAACCGGCCTGATTGGCAAATCGAAGGCCATGGATATGTGTCTCACGGGACGCATGATGGATGCCAGAGAGGCCGAATACTCTGGACTAGTTTCCCGAGTATTTCCGGTTGAAGGTTTTCTCGATAAAGTGATAGAAATAGCTACTCCTATCGCTTCAAACTCAGTACCGGTCAACCAGATGATTAAGGAATGCATCAATCAGTCTTTGGAAACCAACCTACAGTCAGGACTGTTGTTTGAACATCGCCAGTTCCAAGCGGTCTTTGCTACCGAAGACCAGAAAGAAGGTATGTCCGCTTTTGTTGAGAAACGTAAGCCCGCTTGGAAAAACTACTAAGCACAATACGTTATACAGCATAACGAATCACCATAAATAAGCGATGTTTCAATCTAAAAACAACTGGCAAACTGTCCCAATCATTCTCATTGCCGGCTGTCTAATTGCAATGATTGGTTTTGGTATACGCGCTTCGTTTGGTCTGTACCTCGAACCCATGACTTCAGACAATGGATGGACACGAGAAATCTATGGGCTAGCCATGGCGCTTCAAAATCTGTTCTGGGGACTCGGTTTACCGATTGCAGGAGCTCTAGCAGATAAACACGGAACTGGCAAAATTATTATCGGAGGAGCAATTCTGTACTCTCTTGGTATCTGGGGAATGGCAGAATCCGAAGGCATTCTATTTCTTCAATTAACAGGCGGAATCATGGTCGGACTAGGGATTGCCTTCTCTGCATTTACACTAGCAATTGCTGCGATGGTGCGAGCAGTTGGACCTGATAGAAGATCGCTGGTTATGGGTGTCGGTACTGCCGCTGGCTCAATGGGACAAGTTGTATTCTCACCCGTTAGTCAAGGATTTATTTCTGCATTTGGCTGGTTCAATGCACTGTTAATCTCTGCATTGATTATTCTGATTATGGTTCCATTAGCGTTTTGTCTGCCCAATTCAAGAGACAATATAGAAGCTAGCGAACGAAGCAATCAGACTTTGCGATCTGCTGTGACCGAAGCATTGAGCCATAATGGCTATGTATTGTTAACTTTAGGGTTTTTTGTCTGCGGCTTTCATGTTGCTTTTATCACTGTACATTTGCCTGCTTATATCCAAGATTTAGGCATGAATCCTCTAATCGGGGCGTATAGCATTGCCCTGATAGGAATCATGAATATCTTTGGCTCGATTGGATCTGGTATTGTTGGCCAGAAATGGAGTAAAAAATACAGTCTAAGCACCATCTATTTGGGTCGAAGCATAGTAACTTTGGCTTTATTGATGGCCCCAAAGACTCCACTGGTTATGCTGCTTTTTGCTAGCGCTATGGGAATTCTATGGCTGTCTACCGTTCCCCTCACCACGGGAATCATTGCTCAAGTGTTCGGTATTCGTTATATGGGCACCTTATTTGGTATAGTCTTTCTGAGTCATCAGTTAGGCAGCTTCATGGGCATCTGGCTGGGCGGAAGAATCTATGATGAGACAGGTTCTTATAACGGCATGTGGTGGGCCAGTATCGCACTCGGTATTTTTGCCGCAATTGTGCATCTCCCTATAAACGAGAAACCAATAACACGTTTATCAACCAAACATTCCTAATCTGGTATAGCCTAAACCAAAGACCTTCGACCCAAGTACCGCGAGTCGTATAATTATTTTCATTGACCCAGATAAGTCCGTCTGAGAGAGTATCTATATCGGGTCGTACAAACGGATTATTCGAGATGTCGACAATATGTAAATTCAGATCGTTGTTGATCACAAACAATCGGGGCTCTGAATATGAGTGATCGGTTTCGTTTTCCAAGCGAGGTATCTAATTCCGGACGCCAAGCCTTTTCATCTGTTCAAGAGTCAAACCGTGATATAACGGGTAAGAAATATTCAATTTATCTAGCGTGAGTTTACCGATTTCGGGCTGATTTCACAATTCGCAGTTCTTACCTGATTTTTTCTGACTTTCTCTAAGTATTTGTTATTCTTAATTTTCTCTGATCGAACCGACCTTGTCGAGAACATTTCTGTTTGGTTGTCATTGTATGATCTAATTATTATTTTGATTTTATTTCACATATATTATTTTTTTATCTTGTAAATATAGTTATTTATATCGCATAATAGAAAACACAATTCTATTTTGTATGACCTATCCATGCCAAGCATCACTGCAAAAAAGATCAAGGGACCTAACTACTACTACGCCCGCAAGTTACAACGCGTCAAAGGCAAACCAAAAATCGTCTGACAACAGTACCTCGGCATCGCCGAAGACCTCTTCGCCGCCAAACGCCTATGCCCAAACAGGCCACCGTCCACGAATTTGGAGGGACCGGAAAAGCTGTATCGGATGCTACAACTCGAACGCTATCGTAACAGTTAGGTCATACACATTCCGGGGGCTTTACCGACCCCGGTTCTACTCGGGAAACCGGAACACCTCCCTATTACTACAATACACCTGTCCCAAATAAATCGGACAAACTTGATAACACTCGATTGCCCAACTCGTTAAACTCACGTTAGCGAAGTCAATCTTACCCATTTCATCGCCCCTGACCGAGAAAAATTGATCGGCTTTATAGGATGTAAGCTAAAAGCATGTTGGCAAGTCAGTAATACTTGGATACGCTGCAAGAAATTTCGATGGTGATGAAGTCTCGATCTTCTTCAGCACAATTCTTCAAAGAACTAACATGATAGCGAAGACGTAGAGTTCTCATTACAAATGTTGCTTGATGTACTAGGTGTCAAACTCGGCAAGTCATATACAAAAGAAGGCCTTGGATTTATATATGCAGGTATTGATTTATGTGTCCAGATGGGCTCATTACAAAAATCCTGACCTTCACTTGGCTTTTCATATTCCGTTATTACCATGAAAAAATATTCTTGGCTGGTGTCACTGTCATCAACCGTCTGCACTGTTATGCTCTGACTAGTAATTCCAGGGAGGAAAGTCAGAACGCCCTCTTTCGGCTCATAATCATAGTCCTCTACAGCTGATCCATTGGCTGATTTATACCTGAACTTGATCTCATCTTGATAACTTCCTTCTAAGTCAAATTGGAATATTACATTGTCGCCTTCAGTTGCCGAGGGATTGAAAACTGGCATCAAGCTATCCATTCTGGGGGTTATACAGTTTTGCTGCGTGTTTCCAAACGAGACGAGCGGCATCTGAATAAAAACAACCATTACGAAAGTTAAAATTTGTATTTTCATGATGATACCCTACTATAAGTTATAGTTGTTAACATTATAAAAAATTCGAATTCATGAGTCAATATTTGGGATTTTATTTGCTCACACCATGGGCGCGTGCACTCCTTGATATCTTCTTATAAGCATATCAGAATGATTCTTTCTAACTAATAGATAGGGCTGAACGATGGCAAAATCCTCGAGACTTTGCAATAGTAGGGGCCTGAGGCAGCTCTAGCCCACCTTTCGCAATTATGGGAGCGTTCCCATAATTGCGAAAGGTGAGCTACTTACGCCATGGAAAAGTGCAAGTTAAACTTGGGATAGAATTATCCATATTCCCATGAATTTCTCGAAGCCACTAACTTTTTTGACTACAGTTTTGTATGCAATTAAGTCATCAATAGGTAATCAATTGTGTGTAATTTTCGTACAAATTCTATGGTTAAGAGACTAAACCAAACTGGTTTGAAAAACTTGATCTCAAAATCAAATTTAGTTCGACAGTATCTAACTCATACTCATATCAATCGATGAAATAATCTGTTCAGCAATTGTACGGTGTGGTGGAGCGGGAGCCAGGATTTGAACCTGGATCTCTTAGTAGGTTATCTAAGCGTCATTACAAATTAGACCTCTCCCGCACTGTAGTAAGACTAGCAGAAATTGATTGGAATTTGCGAAAATTTGTTTTGATTAAGCATACCAGATTAACTTAATTCTGAACGGGCCGAGTAGACGGGTTGTTACCAAGCCCCGTCTACTCGGCCTCTGAACGTTTATCTATTCATTTTAAAACCTAAAGATGTTTCAGATGAAAAATGGAAAAATTCATTCAATCTCATTCCAACCTATCCAGCATCTGATTAAGCAAGAACTTCGATTTGCATAGATATCTTGATGTCGAACAACGAAATCGATAGTACTAATGCCTTGCGGACAAATATCAAAATGGAATTATTTGCTGGGAGAGACATGTTGTTGCATTGCAACTTCGAATCAGGTACTCTCTCACTCCCTCAATCAAGATGGCTACGTAGCTCAGCTGGTTAGAGCACATCACTCATAATGATGGGGTCCCCTGTTCGATCCAGGGCGTAGCCACCACACCCTCAACAACACTCAAAAATACATCACCGCGAGTCAATTCGCAGAAAACCATCCTTTGAACGATCCTACCTTGTACTACATTCTTCGATTCCGTATGTCAGGCGAGGCACAAAATCCGAGGCTTGGACATCCTTAATCAAATAAAGGAATTTTGCACTTATAGATGAATTCTACTCAAGACATTGTCAATGGTTCCAACTATCTGATCGAGATCATTGCGGGTACAAATCAAAGCGGGACTCAGACAGATCGTATTGTTATAGTGCTGAAAGCTTCGGTTAGTACGACCAATCATCACACCCTGTTCTAGACAGTCAGCAACCACCCGGCTCATAATGCTCTCGTCAACTGGGGTACGTGACTTACGATCGATAACTAACTCCGCACCCACAAATAAACCTTTGCCTCGAACATCACCAACAATTTGATGCTTGTCCTTAAGCTCATGCAAAAGATCCATTAAATATTCACCCATCTGTACTACATTATCCAAGAGATTCTCTTCCTCAATAATACGTACATTCTCCAGAGCCGCTGCTGGACCACCCGCACATCCGCCAAAGGTGCTTATATCTCGAAAATACTGCATCGTATCGGACGGTTCAGCCAAAAACTTTTCAAACAGCTCTTCGGTGGTTACTGTACAGGCAATAGCTGCATAACCACTTGCAACACCCTTCGCCATAACCACAATATCTGGCTTGATATTGTAGTGCTGGTAGCCGAACCACTTACCGGTTCGTCCCATACCACAAACCACTTCGTCCATGTGAATAAGTACTCCGTATTTTGTACAGATTTCTTGTATCGTATCAAAATACCCTTCAGGAGGCGTGATCACACCCCCGCCAGCTGTGATTGGCTCCAAAATAACCGCCCCCACTGTGTCGGGGCCCTCTCGGAGGATCACTTTTTCCAGCTCACGAGCTGCAATTTCCCCAAAATCTGGATGATCGCCTTGTTCATGGTGATATGCCAAGCAATGTGGAAATTCTACAAATCCAGGGGTAAATGGCCCATATTGGTCTTTTCTTTGATGTTGGCCACAAGCAGAGAGATTGGTGATGGTTGTGCCATGATAGTCACGATTCCGATAGATAATCTTATGCTTCTTGCCCCCGTTTTCTTTGGCCGCTAGTTGACGGACCAATTTGAATCCCTTCTCATTTCCTTCCGAACCAGAAGTTGAAAAATACACACGACTCAATCCCGGCATTTTTTCAATCAGCTTGTCTGCAAATTTTGCGCCGGGGATATTTCCTGCAGTATTGGAAAAATAACACATCTGTTTCAGTTGATCTCTTACTGCGTTGGCAATACTCTCGCGACCGTAACCAACATTTACGGTCCAGACTCCTCCCGAGACTGCATCAATATATTCCTTGCCATTGATATCGCGAACTCGAAGGCCTTTGCCATCGACGATAACCATAGGTGCCCCTTCCTGTATAGGCTTGTGCTGGACTAAATGATGCCAGACATGGGATCGATCCATGTTAACAACATCGTTCAAATTCTCGTCTGTAAATATCGGCGTATCCATAGTTTCTCTTGGGCTTGCTTTGCATTCGGATGAAGAACAATATTGTAAAATACTTTTTATTCTTTTTGCTGGAAAGAACCAGATGAAAACCATTCTACAGACCAGATATCCTGCAATTTCCAACATTATCACCCTCCACTCGGTCATCAAGCATCTTGAACATGGAAGAGTCAGAAATTCTCAATCCGCTGAATGAAGCACAACGTAAGGCTGTCACTGCTCCACCAGGTCCAGTTCTGGTACTTGCCGGTGCGGGTAGTGGTAAGACTCGTACCCTAGTTCATCGAATTGCTTGGCTGATTCAGGAGCAAAGTACACCTCCTTGGTCAATCATCGCCATGACTTTTACCAACAAGTCTGCACGCGAGATGCAATCCCGAATTGAAAAGTTATTGAGCACACCATCCAAAGGATTATGGATTGGTACTTTCCATTCCTTAGGCCTACGGATGCTACGTCAGAACTGGCAAGATGCAGGGCTGACAGAACAATTCGAGGTGATCGACAATGCCGACCAGTTCCGGCAGATCAAGAAATCCATGGAAGAATTGAAACTTGACGAGAAGGCGTTTCCTCCCAAACAAATGCTTTGGCGCATTAACGCCTGCAAGGATGATGGGTATAGAGCATATGCCTTACCCAAATATTTGTCAAAAGACGAAGTCTTCTTATCAATCTACAAAGATTATGAAAAGCGTTGTCAACAACTTGGACTCGTCGATTTCGGCGAGTTGTTACTTCGTCCGTATGAACTTCTAAAAAACAATCAAATAATCAGAGAGTACTTTCAGAACAAATTCGAACATGTTTTGATCGATGAATTTCAGGATGCCAACCAGATCCAGTTTCAATTCGCAAAACTACTGAGTGCTGGGCACCAGAGTATCTTTGTAGTAGGTGATGACGATCAATCAATCTATGGATGGCGTGGTGCAAAAGTCGAGAACATGCTAGGTTTTAATCGTACCTTTCCATCTGCTTACACCTTTCGACTAGAACAAAACTACCGTTCATCAGGTCATATTTTGCAGGCGGCTAATGCTATCATTCGCCAGAATTCAAGACGTTTGGGGAAAAAACTTTGGACAAACCAAGCGGATGGAGAATCGATACGAGTTTACTGTAGTTATACTGAAACTGATGAAGCGCGATTTGTCATTTCGGCCATCCAGTCATCAGTTTCGAGTGGCAAAGCCCACGATGAACATGTTATTTTGTACCGCTCTAATGCCCAATCCCGAGCTTTTGAAGAACAACTAATTGCGCAAAACATTCCCTACTCTGTGTATGGTGGAATGCGATTTTTCGAGCGGGCTGAAATTAAAAATGCTCTGGCTTATCTCAAACTCGCAGTGAATTGCCATTCTGACCCGTCATTTGATCGTGTAGTCAACATGCCTCCAAGAAACATAGGAAGCCGAACCATGGATTCAGTGCACTTCTTTGCTGCCAAGCACAATGTATCACTCTGGGAAGCAAGCGGCTTGGTAATTGGTGACCCTGAAACCCCACCACGAAGACGTCAGTCTCTAGAACAATTCAGAGCCATCATCGGGAAAATTGCCACTCTCTCAAAAGAATTGCAACTTGATGCCCTGGTTGAGCAAACCATTTATACGAGTGGATTGATTGATCATTATTCCAAAGATCGGGGAGAAGCAGCCATCTCACGCATCGAAAATCTGAAAGAACTCATCACGGCTGCAAGAAGTTATACCCCTGAACAACCACTGGATAATGCCGGTCAACTCAAGGACGAACTAAATTTATTCCTCAATCACACCACGCTTGAAGCCGGTCCACGCGGTACCGATGAGGCATCTGATAATGTACAACTGATGAGTCTGCATTCTGCTAAAGGACTAGAATTTGAAACAGTGTTTCTTTGTGGCATGGAGGACGGGTTGTTTCCGCATCAATTATCTATATCTGAGGGAAGCCTTGAGGAAGAAAGACGTCTTTGCTATGTCGGAATTACGCGCGCCAAACAACAATTGTATCTATGCTATTCCCAATCAAGGAATGTCTTCGGAAAACAGATGAAATGCACCCCTTCGCGCTTTCTAGCTGAGTTACCAATGGAAATATTATCTGGCGCAGAAACATTAAACATCCAGCAACTAGATTTTCATGAAAAGTCGATGAACGCAGACCCAAATATTAGCGATGATTGTGGAAACATTTTAGAATTGGGATGCTCGGTACTACACAAGCAGTTTGGAGAAGGCACTTTGATTCAATTCGAAGGGTCCGGCGCATCCACTCGAGTCCAGATTAACTTCCCAAGCCTCGGCAAAAAATGGTTGGTACTAAACTACGCTCGGCTAAGGCGAGTATAAGACTTGTTCTTGGATTTCAGCCAAGATCGATAGTTACTCTGCCCCAAACGATTCTGCGTTTTCGAGTCTGGTTTTTTGGTCATCGACTCCTCAATTACTGCCATCCAGTGGAGAGTAGGATTATCAACTTGATAGGGTCTTAACGGAGCAGTTATCCGCTCAGGGTGCTCATACAGCATCTCATCGGTAACGGGGATAAACAGTTTACTACTCATTGCACAAATCCAAAGTGAGTTCATTCGATAAATACCGTATTAGACACTTTTAATATGGCAACCGATTTTGGATTTAATGGCAATTTTATGGCAATAATCCGCTATTTTCACAAGATCGACCGGTATGGGTTATACTTGACAACAGAAAATAATTTGCAGGATTCTTGATGCCGCGTACCATCGCCATTGTAGAGGATGACCTCTCCTATCTGGAAAGCCTCTCAGAAGCGCTAACTCAACATGGGTATGTAGTCCGTACATACTCCGATAAACAAGAGGCACTCGAAGGATTTAACAGTTCTCTTCCTGATCTAGCAATCCTAGATATTATGCTCAAAGATGAATCCGAAGGTGGATTTGAATTGTGCAGAGCACTACGTCAAATGAGCCCCTATTTGCCAATCATTTTTCTAACTGCTCGAGGACGAGATGTGGATCGAATTTCTGGATTGCGTCTAGATGCCTGGGACTATATCACCAAACCCACTTCACTCCAGTATTTGATGGTACGGATATCCTCTTTATTCCGCATTGCATCAACCTCACAAGATTCCGCGGGCGATACAACCCAACTGATGCTGGGGCATTTGGAATTGGATCAGAATAGTATGTCTGTTCTCTGGAAAGGTGAGCCCTTGCATTTGACTCTGACCGAATTCTGGTTGATTGAAGCACTAGCAAGAAACCCTGGTCATGTTAAAACCTATGAAGTACTGATTCAGATCACTCGCCAGCATTTTGTTGAACGAAACACGATCAATGGCTATGTAAGAAGAATTCGAAAAAAATTCAAGGAAGTTGACCCTTCATTCTCGATGATCCAAACTGTGTTTGGTGTCGGCTACAGGTGGAAAAACTAATCAATGATCCATGTTATTTTGAGCAAAGTCTTGGAACATAAAACACGTCAGCGATGACCAGTTCACGCATCAGATTTTGAGCATACCATATGGATTGTCGATTACTCTGATACATCCATTGATCAGTTGGTAAACAGTCATGTTCTGGAAAAATACCAGTATTCGACTCAAATTAATTGTGATCGGCATTATTCTGATGACAATACCTATAGCGATGAGCAATTTCTATATCCGAGAAATGGATCGATTCTTATGGCGTGGACAAAAGGAGGCGTTATTAACCACGGCCAAAGGAATCGCTACGATCCTGAATGATCAATCCGAATTTTTTAGCCCGAATACTGCGGTACCCGAGGTACTAGGAAAACAAGGAGCTCTGTATACGCAACGCATTGACGGTCCTATACAGTTAAATGGAGATACCGATGACTGGGAGTCTATGCAAGTCCTCTCAAATTATTTTACTGGTGACAATCCTCAGTTCTGTAATCTAGATTACGATCCTAATTCCTTTTCAATTAAAAATATCATCGGGTATAATGATATATACCTATATGGACTGTTTGAAGTCAACGATTTAGAGCGAATTTTTCGTGACCCAGACAGAGTTACCCTTAACTCGAGCGACCAGTTACGAATTTTATTAGAACGCGGTGATGGTAATTTGGAACGCTATCTATTGCTCTCCAATGAACCTGGTAGGATGAGTGCTTTTTTGATGGATGAGCAGTGGGAGTTACCTCTTACCGGAGAGAATGTTACCGAAGTCCAGGGTGAACTTGCTGATACCGATTGGGGCTATGTAATTGAATTCCGCATCCCCAGAGACTTCATTGGCTATCGTTCCAAGATTGGCTTCTCGGTAGTTGACGTGGACAATCTAGAAACTCGAACGATTAAACAGATTATCACCACCTCACCGAAAGAATCTGGTGAGGAACCTACTCAAGTCATTGTCCGATCACCTGGGCTAACCAAAATGCTAGAAGGCTTAGGTCCATTACGCTCGCGAATCTGGGTGCTTGATCGGCAAAGACAAGTCCGCTCGGTGGTGGGTAATCTATGGAACCCTCCAGGTCCTGGATTCTCTGATACCGAAACCAATACTGAGCCAGTTCAAACCGAGTTTATACCAATACGGGTATTGACGGATTTTGTGGATAAACTTTTCCCAGATCCACCTCTTCAATTCAAGGATTATTCTCAGTCTTCGGTTGATCGACCGGATCAGATTGTAACCAGCATTATTGACACGGGCAATCCAAGGGCTGATATTCGTAAGTCTTTGGATAAAAAAGCTGAAATAATTGTTGCGGGCCATCCTATTCTTGCGGATGGTGAAATCATTGGAGCAGTACTGGTTGAACAAAGCAGTACTGAGGCATCTTCCCTTCATTATCAATTTGTTCGATCCTTATCGGTTGTGACAGTGCTGGTGTTCACTTCTGTGCTGGCGTTACTCGCTATTTTTGCCTGGCGGTTGACCATGCGTATCCGCAGATTGCATCAGACCACCGAACAAGCCATTACACCGGAAGGTCGGGTACGCATTGAACATATCCCGAAACAAGATTCTTCAAATGACGAACTCGGAGCACTCAATCGCAGTTTCTCCAGTATGCTTTCCCGACTTTCTGGATACACCCGTTATCTTGAAGGATTGCCTGACACACTCGCCCATGAAATGAATAACCCATTGGGAGTAGTTACATCCTCACTGGAAATGCTGGAAGATGACATACCTCAGACAAAAAATAATCACCATATGCAACGAGCAACGTACGGTATTCACAGACTGAAATCATTACTTTCTAGCCTTACTGAAGCGGCTAGCTTGGAAGAAGCGATGCAAGATGAGAAAAAAGAACCGATCAAATTACCACAACTATTGTCCGAATTTGTCGCGGGTTATCAATATGTTTATAGTGGTCATGAATTCGTTGTGGACAATCAGGATTTAGATTTATTCATTGAAGGCAGTCCGGAATATCTTGCGCAGATGATGGATAAATTGATTGATAATGCCACCGAATATTGCACAGAAAACACGCCAATTATTGTCCGTTCAAAAAAAAACGGAAACTATGCAGAAATCTCAATATTGAATGAAGGTCCAGAGTTACAAGAAGATATTCTAGATCGACTCTTTGATCCAATGGTATCTGGAACTAACCATGACGCGAGAAAACCACATCTGGGCCTTGGCCTCTATGTAGTAAAAGTAATCGCTGGATATCATGGTGGAAGCCACCGTGCAACCAACCGGAAAAACAAAAAGGGCGTTGAGTTTGTGGTTTCAATTCCTTTACTAGATCCAGTCACCAGCCCATCGTTTCATTGATTGGTATGAGGGGTAAAATTCTCAAATTCAGCATAATTTGACATGTCGAGAATATTTGTATCCAGTCAAGTTTAATTAGCGCTAACACCGAGGTTATGAGCAGATCAAGTTCCGAGCTTCTGATTAGACTGGATAATTGGGTAATCCTGAACGATTGCCGATTCTACTCAATTCAATGCCCAGAATCTGTTTAATAGCGCCTTCTCCGTTCAGTCAGGGATGGCATCATCTAGGACCCTCCGTGTCCTCTTTGACTCGTTTTTCCACATCTTCTTCGTGATCATCGAGAACATGATCCACGCCTTGAGATTTGAAATAGCCCGACTTGTTGGTACTAGTTGAGGCAATTGCATTCATCGACAGACGCTTAACTTATGTGCTGAATGATTATTCCAACACTTCCTGTTGTTGTGTGTACCAGAACTGATTTACCACTCTTTCTACTCCAAGATTCACCAGAATAGAATAGTCCGCCATCGGGTTCAAAGAGATCGAGAAGGCAGTATTGAAATCGATTTATCGGTAATATAAATCAGGTAGGTTGTAACGCTCCACAAATATGAGGCAAAACTACCAACAACAATCGTACCTCTCCAAGCAACACGTTCATCAATGAGAGAACTGCTAACACTTTGCAGTTAAATCCAGACTGACAGAATTACTTGTTTTGTCTGTATTGATGGTTCAGGCTACCAAGAACCGAGTCTCCACTGCCTAATGTTTTGCAAATCCCCTAACTCGGATTCATCAGCGTTCCAGAGATTATTCCTAGAATTGTTATTTTGATAGACCTCAGGAAGTCCACTTGGACGTTCAACAGTAACTCTATCGAGACGACCCCCTACCCGATAATAGATAATAATACTTTCACTGGACTCTTGCTCGGTCTGCTCAGAAGTTGAAGACTCCTCGAGAAGCAATTCTTCTGTTTCTCCGGTTTTTGGGACCTCGTGTGCGAGCCCGGAAGCCGGAATGAACAGCATCACAAGAGCAATCACCGAAGAAAACCGACTCATCATTGGATTTACAGATACCCATTTCTTTGCTATATCCATGTAGACCCTACTGATCGAAACTATGACCGAATTGTAAAACATAAACGATTTTGATATGAGAAAATCGTGGTGATTAATTCATATATGGTTGGTGTTGCGTATCAGCGTTTTTTCAAAAATATATCGCTAAACATGGTGACTTCTTATTGCTCCTACTATTCTTGTTTCATCGGTGACGGCGAAAGAAGTGCTAAAAAGTCTATGCAACGATATGCATAGTTTACAATACTAGAAGGATCTAATCAGAAACACCCCCTTGTATATGATGTAGGTTCACATTGAAAAAGTGAAAGATTTTCGAGTTGTTATGTTGTCCAATTCCTCTCAAAAAAAACTCATTCTTATCGATGGTTCCAATTTGCTCTATCGGGCTTATCACGCATTGGGAAGAGCTCCACTGACCACTTCCGACGGGCGAACGACTCAAGCCATATTTGGCATGATAAACATGTTGAGAAACCTAATCAAAGATGGTGGAACAGAGTATATAGCGGTGGTCATGGATGCCAAAGGGAAGACCTTTCGGCACAAGATCTATCCAGATTACAAAGCGAATCGAGAATCAATGCCGGATGATCTCCGATATCAGAAAGAGTATCTAGAACGCATCATACCGGCGATGGGACTCAAAACACTCTCTGTCCCTGATGTAGAGGCTGATGATGTCATCGGTACTCTGGCGTTACAGGGTCAACAGCAGGGCTTTTTCGTAGAGATTGTTAGTAGTGATAAAGATCTGGCTCAACTTGTCAATGAGAGTATTCATATGCTCGATACGAAAAAAAATGAGCGTATGGATGTAGCCAGAGTTATAGAGAAATTTGGCATCCCACCTGAATTGATTACCGATTATCTCGCTCTGGCCGGAGATACTTCAGACAATATTCCTGGAATACCTGGGGTTGGAGGAAAAACTGCTGCGAAATGGCTTAATCAATTTGGCAATCTGGATGAAATCAAAGCTCAGGCAGAAACAATCACCGGTAAGATTGGAGAAAAACTACGCGACAACCTTGAACATCTGAACCTTTATTTGGAACTTGTAACCATCAATTGTCATGTGCCGTTATCGGAGAAACCAGAAGACCTCCTCGTATCGGAACCAGATCAAATTAACCTAACAAGGTATTACGAAGACCTGGAGTTTCGTACTTTACTTGAAGAGCTCGGTTTGGAATCTCACTCACAAAGCGAGCGATCCACTCAACTTTCCGAGACAGTAGACTATGTAACCATTCTCGATGAAAACGATCTCGACCAATGGATTATCGATCTCAACAGGAGTGATATTATCGCACTCGATACGGAAACCACCTCACTAGACCCACATCAAGCTGAACTGGTCGGTCTGTCTTTTTCGATTAAGCCCCGACAAGCAGCCTACATTCCTTTCATTCATTCCTATCTAGGAGCACCGACACAACTTCCAAGAACTTCTACTCTAGCCAAACTTAAAGAACTTCTTGAGAACCCAGAACGCCCAAAAACAGGTCAAAACCTCAAATATGATATCGAAGTATTAAGTCGTTATGGAATTGCTGTTAAAGGAGTTACTCACGATACTATGTTAATGTCTTATGTGCTTGATGCTGGCAGTTCCCGTCACGACCTTGATACCTTAGCAAAGAAACACCTCGATAAGGATATAGTGAAATTTAATGATATCGCCGGAACAGGCAAAAAGCAGTTAACCTTCGATCAGATATCGATTGATTCTGCAAGTCATTATGCTGCAGAGGATGCAGACATTACTCTGCAACTCCACCATCTTCTGAAGGAAAAACTAGATCAGGATAATGATCTTCAAGAGGTATTTTCCAGAATTGAGATGCCGCTCATGGATGTATTGATTAAAACGGAGACGAATGGCGTAAAAGTAGATGCGAATATGCTACGTATTCAATCACAGGAAATTGCGGATAAACTGATTGAACTTGAGAGTCATGCACATGAACTGGCTTGCAAATCATTCAACATGAACTCTCCTTCACAAATTCAGGAGGTACTATTCACCGATTTGCAATTTCCCATCATTAAGAAAACCCCGAAAGGGCAACCATCAACTGCTGAATCCGTATTGCAGGAACTTGCTACAGATTATGAATTACCCGGGATCATACTCGATTATCGTGGACTAGCGAAACTAAAGAACACCTATACCGATAAATTACCAACCCTGATCAATTCCCAGACGGGGCGTATCCATACCTCATACCATCAGGCAGTCGCATCAACGGGCCGTTTATCTTCCTCTGACCCCAACCTGCAGAACATACCGGTACGTAGCCATGAAGGTAGGCGAATTCGGGAAGCATTCATTGCTGACAGGGGCAATCTGATCGTCTCAGCCGACTATTCACAAATTGAACTCAGGATTATGGCTCACTTATCCGGGGATCAAGGTTTGATGTCGGCTTTTCATGAAGGGGCTGATGTGCACACCGCAACTGCAGCCGAAGTGTTTTCAGTGAAACCTGATTTAGTTGATCCGGAAATGCGACGGCGTGCAAAAGCCATCAACTTCGGGTTAATTTACGGAATGACTCCTTTTGGACTCGCACGGCAACTGCGTATCAATCAGAAGACAGCCAAAAGCTATATCGACAAATATTTCGAACGCTATCCGGGTGTTTTGGAGTATATGGATCAAGCAAAGGAAAGAGCTCGTAGCAAGGGATTTGTCGGTACACTATTTGGACGTCGATTGTATCTGCCGGACATCCATGCAAAAAATTCATCCGTGCGACAGTATGCAGAACGGACCGCAATTAATGCCCCAATGCAAGGTACAGCGGCAGATTTAATCAAGAAAGCGATGATTCAAATTGACCAATGGCTGAGCAAACAACCCAAATTACAGACCAGGATGATCATGCAAGTCCATGACGAGCTGGTTTTTGAGGCGCCGAGTCACGAAGTAGATGAAGTCACCAACAAGGTTAGGGAAATTATGTCTGATGTCGCTATATTGAATGTTCCACTAGTGGTTGATGTCGGTGTGGGCACTAACTGGAGAGAAGCGCATTGAGGATCAATTCTGAATTCTCAGCAACAACCATCATGCGACCATAATGTTCAAAGACAAATTTATCAGTGAGTAAAGCATCATGTCCGAATCATTGATCAATAACTCCGTTGGAAAGAAATCAAGAATCGAACATTTTGCTCTAAAGAGATTGGGACCTTTGCTCGATCAGGCTAACATCGAGCTGAATGGATCCAACCCATGGGATCCTCAAATCAAGAATCAAGATTTTTTTAAGCGAGTTCTGTTTTATGGTTCGCTTGGTCTTGGAGATAGCTATGTTGATGGCTGGTGGGAATGCGAACAAATTGACGAATTAGTGAATCGACTACTTCGTTTGCCTTCACATTATAATAAACATTACACCTCACATCTGCTGTCGAGGTTGCGTGCTAATCTATTCAACCTTCAAAAGGAATCTCGAGCCGCCCAAGTTGGCAAACAGCATTATGATGTTGGCAACGACTTATATCAGGGAATGCTGGATAAACGGATGGTATATACCTGTGGTTACTGGGCCCATTCCGATAATCTCGATGATGCGCAGCGGGACAAGCTGGATCTCGTTTGCAAAAAGATTTTCCTAAAACCCGGAATGCGGATTCTGGATATTGGATGTGGCTGGGGAAGTTTCGCAAAATTTGCGGCAGAAAATTACCAAGCTACAGTAGTGGGTGTCACGATTTCAAAAGAACAGGTGAAACTGGGTATGGAAATGTGTAAGGGATTACCCGTAGATTTACGATTGCAAGATTATCGCAAATTGAATGAAAAGTTTGATGCGGTTGTTTCACTCGGAATGTTTGAGCATGTCGGTCATAAGAACTACCAAACCTACATGCAAGTTGCTGAGAACTGCCTTCATAACGATGGACTTTTCCTGTTGCATACGATCGGCAAGAATAATTCACAACCGGGTGTCGATCCTTGGGTGGGAAAGTATATTTTCCCCAATGGAGAGTTGCCTTCACTTCCTCTAATTACCAAAGCGGTTGAACCCTATTTTCTGATTGAGGATATCCACAACTTCGGACCAGACTATGATCTAACCTTGATGTCATGGTGTAAAAATTTCAAAAGATACTTTTTGACTCGAGAAAATCACCCTGCTGAACAGCGCTTCTATCGAATGTGGAGTTATTACCTGCAGGTCTGTGCTGGGGCATTTCGAGCACGTGATTTGCAGTTGTGGCAGATTGTTCTTTCTAAAGGTAAGCCCTCGGAAGCGTATCGACGTCCCGAATAAAATTGATCATTCCCTATAGGAATGGCGGCTTTTCAATTGACGTTGCTGAAATAGTCGGACTATAGTCAAGGTTAGTTTTCGCAACTCAATATCCGGCCATTCGCAATTCCGAGGGAGAGAGAATAATCGAGAGAGTCGATTTGTTGTAGATCAATTCCATTCTGTTAAAATATCCGTTACAATCGCAACAAGTAAAAAAATATAAAATTCTATAATTACTGTACTATTTACTGCTATTAGAGCATGAGGAGAAGAAAATGAAAATAATCAAAAACAGGCTGTCGGCACTATTGCTGTCAATTTCTATGATGCTGATTGGTGCCGTGCACGCAGCAGATGTCGTAATTGGCTCGCCAAACTGGGCATCTGTACAGGCTACCGCTCACGTACTGAAAGTAGTTTTGGAAGACAATTTGGGACTCGAAGTTGAAATTCAAAACGGAACCAACCCAATCGTGTTTGAAGCAATGGATAAAGGCACAATGCACGTGCATCCCGAAGTATGGTTACCCAATCAAGCAAACCTACATCAGACCTATGTCGTCGACAAGGCTACTGTGGCGATGAATCCAAATGGCGTAACTTCCTTTCAGGGAATGTGTGTATCAAAGCAAACCGCCGATTCTCTTGGTGTCAGTTCAATTACCGACTTGACGAATCCTGAAATTGCCAAGCAATTCGATTCGAATGGCGATGGAAAAGGTGAAATTTGGATCGGTGCGACCGGTTGGGCTTCAACCAATGTCGAAAAAATCCGCGCCAAAAGTTATGGCTATGACCAGACTCTTGAACTAAGCGAGATGGACGAAACTTTGGCTTTGGCTAATCTTGATGCTGCAATTGCACAGAACAAACCGTTTGTATTCTTTTGCTACACCCCGCACCACATGTTTGCACTGCACGATCTAGTCGTTCTGAAAGAGCCTGCCTTTGATGAGTCAAAGTGGGTCGTTTATCAGCCAACTGATGATCCGAACTGGCTAGAAAATTCAAGTGCCCCTGTTGCGTGGAAAGATGCAAATCTTCACATTCACTACGCGAAGTCTCTGGAAGAATCACAGCCTGAAGCCGCTGCGATCTTAAACAAGGTGAAATTTACTACCGATCAAGTTAGCCAGATGGTTTATGCCGTCTCAGTGCAGAAGATGGCACATGAGGACGTCGCTCGAAACTGGGTGGATGAGAATTCGGCAACTGTGGACGAATGGCTGAAATAATCGAATTCTACTTGTATTTTCAACAACTGGATTTTCGATAACGCGAAAACGAAACGGCACATTGTTTTGACTCTGTGCCGTTTTTTTTTAATCTCTTAATTAATGGTTATCGCAGTAAGCAAAGGCAAACTATTCACATGAAAGACGATGTAGTCATAGAACTCAAAAATGCCTGGAAGATTTTCGGGACAAAGGCCGATGAAGCAATGCAGGCAATCGAAACTGCCGGTATTGGCAAAACCGAAGTTCTGGAGCAGTACGGTGCTGTAGTCGGGATTGCAGATGTCAGTTTCAATGTGCGACGCGGTGAAATATTCTGTATCATGGGCTTGTCCGGTAGCGGCAAGTCAACCTTGGTTCGGCATGTGAATCGGCTTATTGAACCCACTTCAGGTGAGATTTGGCTGTTAGGTCAGGACGTGATGAAACTGTCCCCTTCGGCATTGCGTGAAGTTCGTGCAAAGCGGATTGGCATGGTATTCCAGCACATGGCGCTTTTACCGCATCGTTCAGTGCGCGATAATGTTGCTTACCCGCTTGAGATTCGCGGAGAATCAAAAGCTCGACGCTGGAATGTTTCTCAGCATGCACTGGGTTTAGTCGGGCTTGAAGGGTTTGAGGATCGCTTTCCAAGAGAACTGTCCGGTGGTATGCAGCAACGAGTAGGACTTGCTAGAGCACTGGCTTGTGATCCGGATGTACTGCTGATGGATGAACCTTTCAGCGCGCTGGATCCCCTCATTCGTCGACAGCTTCAGGATCAGTTTATGGCACTATCCGAGCAGTTACACAAGACAACGCTTTTTATTACGCATGATCTTGACGAAGCGATTCGTTTGGGTACTCGAATTGCGATCATGAAAGATGGACGCATCGTGCAGATTGGTACACCAGAAGAAATAGTAACCAATCCAGCGGATGATTATGTTCGCGATTTTGTTCAGAATATCTCTAAACTAAAACTGATTTATGCACATACCATACAGGTGCCAATTGGCGACTATGTTGCAGCGGCAGGAGAAGATTTGAGCCTTTCACCAAGGGTCTCCCAAGATGTAGATCTGGATCATCTAGTTGATGTTGCCGTTACCACCAATCAGCCCATTGTGACCACTGATGAAGCAGGTACAGAAATTGGCGTGGTATCCAAGGACCGACTACTTCAGGGTATAAAAGGCGGCAAGTGAAAATGTCCGAAGAAACAGGGAAGCCGGATGTCTTAAAAGAAGTTCCGGAACTAGATCTCTCAGATTCCATCCGTGATTTTGCCGGCACAAACGCCGAATACTACGCAAAAACGATCACCAAGATTCAGGCCGATACAGAAAACATCAAATTCTGGAATATGGCTGCAGCCCTGCTAGGACCGGTTTGGAGCGCTGCACGGGGGTTGTGGTCAATGTTTTGGCTGTTTACGCTTGGTGAACTTGTTGCCTTGGTACAGATTGGCAAAGGTATTTGGGGCGATTTGGGTGCTGCCAAAATGGCCGAAGCTGAAAAATTTACCCAACGGGCATCGGAACTCAGAATAGAGGCCGCCAATGGTGACAATGCTGCTACTTCGCTTGAAATAGCCGAAAATCTTGAAAGCGCAGCAGAAATTGCAATAGCTGAAGCTCAAGCTTTGGGAGACAATTGGTGGCTATACTTGCTTTTCGGAGTAACGGCATTTGTTGTACTACGTGTTGTCCAGGGGATGTATGCCAACCGCCTGTATGAAATGCAGTATTCGCGGTGGCTAGTGAATAGGAGCATTCCCAGCGGTTTTAACTGGAATCGACTTGGTTATGCAATAGCCATACTGCTCTTCATCGTGCCCTTGACGCTATATCGTTTTACGGTATCGACACCGGTGAGTTGGACGATAGATTTTCCAGCAAACAAGGATTACTTTACTGTCAGTTCAAACTGGTTGGATGGATGGTTTGATCGAACGGCTGATACTGGAAAAGAATTTTTTGATGCGATTACGCTGGTAGCGCAAACCGTACTGGATACAATTGAGTTAGGGCTAGTTGACACACCTTGGCCAGTTGTTGCGGTGCTATTGGTGCTCGTAGCCTGGAGGGTTGCAAGCATTCGGGTTGCGATATTTACTGCTGCCTCCCTTACCTATATTGGAATTCTGGGGTTATGGGAAGCAAGCATGGTCAGTATTGTCATGGTTGGTACTGCTTCCTTTTTCTGTATTTTGATTGGAATACCCCTTGGCATCTGGTTTGCCGGAAACGAACGAGCATATACCGCTGCTAGACCGGTGCTTGACTTGATGCAGACAATCCCACCTTTTGTCTACCTGATACCAATCATCGCATTTTTTGGCACAGGTAAAGTTCCAGGAGTACTCGCCACAATTATTTTTGCGATGCCGCCAGTAGTGCGCTTGACTGCGCTTGGCATGAGACAGGTGTCGCCGATGGTTAAGGAGGCTGCAACCGCATTTGGAGCTACACCACGCCAGATTCTTTTCGGTGTCGAACTGCCGTTGGCACGACCGGCGATTATGACGGGTGTCAATCAAACCATACTGATGAGTTTGTCGATGGTGGTAATCGCTTCGTTAATCGGTGCAAAAGGTCTAGGTCAGGAAGTCTTGGTTGCATTGCAGTTTGTAGCCAAGGGGCAAGGCATTCTTTCAGGACTTGCAATTTTGTTCTGTGCGATGATGCTTGACCGTATTGTACAGGGTCGTTTTCAACGGCAAGAGGAACGATGAATGGAAACGAACGTTGAGATACAGTCCGTAGACGAATTGCCGAATCTTGATATTTCTGAGTCGGTCACGGAATTTACCGGGACGAGTGGTAAATATTATGCGCATGAGTTCGGCCGAGTCCAAGAATCAAGTAGCGGTTACTGCTGGACATTTAACTTGGGTTCTGCACTATTTGGACCACTTTGGGCTACTGCGCGAGGCTTATGGGGGCTTTTCTGGGTTTTTTCCGTCTTGGAGCTGATCGTGATCGTCATGATTGGCTTGGGTTCGTGGGGTGATCTAGGTTCTGATCAATTCGCTCGTGCTGAAAAACTTGCAGGCAATTATGAACGCATGATGGACCGGGTTGAAAGTGCCATTGAGCAAGGTGATGAGGAAGGAGCGGCATCCTTTAGGAAACGTGCTGATGGATTGCTCAAGGCTCAAGAAAAAGCATTGGCCCAGGCAAAAGAGGCCGAAGCGGGTGCTACGCGCATTTTTGTAGCAGGGCTCATCTTGCTGGTATTGGTGAAAGTGTTTGAAGGCTTGGTCGCCAATATTGCATATGAGAGGCAATACACTCGATGGCGTACCGATAAAAAAGTTCGATCTGGATTCAACTGGTCCAATGGGATTCTAGGTGCAGTTATTGTCAGCTTCGTATATGTCGTAACATTGATGCGATTCACTTCTGGAAATCCACCCGAAATCATCACCGAATTTCCAATTGACAATACGATTTACCTCCAGATATCAGCCTGGATCGATTATTGGTTTGATATTGCATCGCGCAATTTCGCCTTTTTGTTTTTGGGCATATCACGCACAATCCGCATTATTCTTGATGGTGTCGAAACTTTGCTTGTCGGCACACCTTGGCCGGTTGTCATGGTTGTGATTATTATTTTTGCTTATCGGAGCGCGGGACCAAGGGTCGCGATATTCACAGCTGCAGCATTGTGCTATCTTGCTGTTTTTGGCTTTTGGCAAAAAAGCATGGCGACAGTCGCCTTGCTTGGCACCGCATCGTTTCTTTGCATTGCAATTGGAATCCCACTTGGTGTCTGGTTTGCGAGAAGTCAGAGGGCTTATGCGTTTGCAAGGCCCGTTTTGGATCTCATGCAGACCTTGCCATCCTTTGTTTATCTAATTCCGATTATTGCATTTTTTGGAACTGGCAAGCCCCCAGGCATATTGGCATCAATGATTTTTGGGCTTCCTCCGATCATTCGCTTGACTGCATTGGGAATTCGAGAAGTACCAAAAGATGTGGTGGAGGCAGCGCGCGCATTTGGCGCTACGGATATGCAGATTCTCCGTGGTATCGAGGTGCCTCTGGCAACTCCAAGTATCATGGCTGGAGTCAATCAGACCATCATGATGTGTCTTTCTCTAGTTGTCATTGCTGCACTGATTGATGCTAAGGGATTAGGATATGATGTCCTAGTTGCATTGCAGTATGCTGCGAAAGGTCAAGGAATTTTGGCTGGCATCGCAATTTTGTTCTGCGCGATCGTGATCGATCGTGTAGTGCAAGGCAGATTCAAAGATACAGAAAAAGGTGGATAGGATGTGTATACTGCCGATACTTTTGATTAATAATTGAATTGCAATCGGTTGAATCGAGCCGACAAACATATCAGCCTTGAGCAAGCAAAACCAATTTGGGTTTAAGTTTCGAAACTAGGATCCAACGTATCTGGCAATTGTAGAACTGCACCACTGACCGGACCGCAAAATTTTTCACTAGAAAAAGTGTTTCTTATCCAGCTATATACTGCTCAAGTTGCTCAATAGTGTATTTATATTCGCTGATCATGGCACGAACCAGATCGCCGATCGAGATCATGCCCACAACTTTACTATCTTCAACAATTGGTAGATGACGGAAATGATTATCAGTCATCATTGACATACATTCACTAATGGATTTGTCTCGGGTCGTGGTGAATACGTTGCGAGTCATGATTTCGCCAACTCGTGTTTCTTTTGCTGAACGACACTCAAGCACTACTTTCCGTGCGCAATCCCGTTCGCTTAATATTCCAACAATTAGCTCATCTTCTATCACCAAAACAGCGCCGATTCCTTGCTTAGACATCATCTTTATCGCATCATAAACAGAGTGCTCTGAGGTTACGCTCCAGATCGTCTCTGGCTTGTTGGTCAATATTTCCGAAATCTGACTCATCTTAACAGTGCTACTTTATGGAACATTCGAATAAGTATTTCGCCATTGTAGGTAAGTTACATGAAATCCTCCATTGAATTATATCGTAAATGATAGAATAATCCATATGAAGGAGAAGGTTCATTCAATCCAAAACCCTGTTCAGGGAAACTACGGTGATTCAGCATCTCGATATAATCGTATACTTGATCGGATTCGCGATCAAGTTCAAAGCAGTAAAAGACCGGAAGGGTCGACCAAATTGATTGCAGTTAGCAAACAACATCCGGCCGAAGCAGTTGTCGAACTTGCCAGATTGGGACAGACAGATTTTGCCGAAAACTATGTACAGGAAAGTCTGCAAAAAATTCAATCTGTGAAAACACTCCTCAAATCCGATTCTCTTCCAAATCCACTCTGCTGGCATTTTATTGGACATATCCAAAGCAGAAAATGTCGAGATATTGCTGAAAATTTTGATTGGGTACATACAATTGATAGCCCAAAAATTGCTCGGCGTTTGGATTCATTCCGCAATCAGAAATCCATGTTGCAATCTCTCATTCAAGTGAATCTGCAAAATGAAACAGGCAAAGCGGGAGTCCAAATAGAAGAATTAACTGATTTAACTAGGTTGGTTGATTCACTTCCCAATCTTGAATTACGTGGTCTGATGATCATACCCCGTCTTGAAAAAAACTATGATTTACAATGTGAGGTTTTTCGTGAACTACGCGAAATACTCGAACAATACCAATCATGTTATCCGTCCATGAATCAACTGTCTATGGGCATGTCTAATGATATGGCAGCTGCAATTCATGAAGGTGCAACCATGGTGCGAATAGGCACGGCGATTTTTGGACCTCGGCCATAGAGAATTACTCGCATTTATAATGATGAAACAAAAACTTGCATTTGTAGGCGGTGGTAGTATGGCTCGCAGCTTGATTGGTGGTTTGCTGGCCAATAATTATGATCCTTCTTTGATCCGAGTCTCCGATCCTGTTAGCGAGCAACGAGAAGCATTATCAAATGATTTTTCAGTCCACATTCTGGAAGATAATCTTGCATGCATTCATGATGCTGATGTTGTCATTGCCGCGGTAAAACCTCAAATCTTAAAAGAAGTATTGATATCGTTACATCAACACCTCGATATTTCATCGCAATTTCTAATCTCAATAGCGGCAGGCATCAGAACTGATACCATGAGGTACTGGATTAGCCGTGATATTTCATTAATTCGTGTGATGCCGAACACCCCTGCCCTGATTGGTTGTGGTGCTTCAGTTCTGTTTGCCAACCAGAATGTAAAACGATCTCAAAAGAACATAGCCGAGAATATTATGCGGGCTGTAGGTGAGGTCGCTTGGATCAACAATGAAGACCTTCTCGATGCAGTAACTGCGATTTCGGGTAGTGGGCCGGCCTATTTTTTTCGTATCATTGAAATCATGATCAATTCGGCAAAAAAAAATGGTTTGGATCCGGAACTATCAAAAAATCTGGTCTTGCAGACTGCACTTGGAGCGGCTCAACTTGCCAAGGCCAGTAATCTTTCTGCAAGTGAACTTCGAACACAGGTAACATCCAAAAAAGGAACCACGGAAGCTGCCTTAAACTTTCTCGACAATGCAAATATTGAAGCACTCTTTGAGGGTGCTGTCTCTGCAGCAATGATTCGCTCTAGAGAACTAGCTTCTGAACTTGGAGAGAAATAACGATGCCTTATATTCAGAATTCTCTGGGCTTCCTGTTTGATGCGATCTTGGGCTTCTATGTGCTTGTGATATTACTCAGGCTAGTTTTTCAGTACTGCAGTGCAGACCATAGGAATCCACTATCGATCATGATCATCCGTTTTACCGAAGCACCGCTACGAATATTTCGCAGATTCATTCCACAAATGTTTGGGATTGATGTAGCTTGTTTTGTATTTGCTTTGACAGTTGCCATGATTCAATTCGCTCTGGTAATGGGTGTTTCTGGCTATCCCATAAAGATAGCTGCGATTACCTTTTTGGCATTGAGTGATATTTTGTCAACCTTAGTATGGATCGTTATTATTGCGATTCTTGTAGCTGCAATCATGAGTTGGTTCATGCGCTCTTATCATCCAGTGCTATATCTGGCCGTACAGATTAGCGAACCGATGTTACGTCCCTTTCGAAAAATCATTCCTACCCTGGGCGGACTTGACCTCTCACCGATTATTGCATTTTTTGTACTGAACCTAATCTTGAGGCTTGTGGTTGCGCCCCTTGGTGATTTTGGACGCCTCTTGATGTTTGGTTGAATTCGCTTGAATCGATATACCCTGAAATCTCCCTCAAATTGCTATACAGAATATCTTCTATCGATTGTTCAGTGGCATCGGTATTCACGACCCTGTCCCAGATTGCATTGATACAGAGTAAATGTCTAACCCTCGAATGGAAATTGGTTCCGGTCTATAACTTCTCGGATCGTGTATGCCCGTTGGTTGCGGTGATTCTGAGATTCTGGTCGTAGCGATGCTTTCGCCATGTTTGGGAGGTTTCTCGTCAGTTGATTCGGCATCAACGGTCCACTGAGTCCACGGGCTTAAGCAAGGTACAGAGCACAAATTCAGAATAACAAAGTGTCCTGCGTGTAGACACCGCCTGGCCGTGAGCGGTCAAATGCAATATCCACATATACCCGATTGAACCACTGAACAATATGTTAATACAACCAGTCTATCGGGGCATCCTGTCACCTTATCCTCAAATCAATCTTTTCGAGCGTCTCAACCGTCAGCATTGAGAACTACTTTATGCTGTTGAGCACCTGACCAACCCTAGGTTGCACAATGAAGTGGGGAATATTCGCTAGGTACGGCCGGAAGGCCGAGTATATGGCAATGGTAGGTCCTAGATCATGCTAACGTTTACTCATCCACCGGTTGACGGTCGAGGTGGTAGATTCAACCTGGATTTTGGTGTCCATTACTGCTCGTCTGATGAGCAGGTCAGCATCGCTGAGTCTTCGTATCATCGAGCACGATTTCTACAAGAATCCAGAGTAGATAAAACCACCTAGGAAATGGGCGTTATCCATGCACAATTGGAACCAACCATTTTACATGACCTACCAGAACTGACTTGACACGCCATCTACCACTCCGACGATTACAGTGCAGCACAGAAACCCAGCAATGAATTGCGGAGTCCTGACAGCTTTGGCATTCACTACCAAAGTGTAAGAGCTGATGGAGAGTGTTTTGTCGAATTGCGTCCCAATGTTCTCTCGGATGCCATTCACTGGCGATATCTTCGGTACCACTATGACCAAAGATCAGTCATTGAGGTAGAATTCCTAGATGGGAATGATAAAGGATAACGGATATATCCAAAAAACTGCTGTGAACACCCGCTCAGTTGAATCATTCAGCAAAATCACTTACATAAATAGCACAGGGTTTCCCTCCGGAAATGAATTGACCATTCCTTGGTTTGATTTGGAAGGTAGCCAAATCAACTTCAATTCATTTGACATCAATAATTGTCAATTGGAATCTAGGAGTTTCCGATCTGATCCGGCTGTCTCCTAATCAACCAGATCAGGAACAATACTGGCAACCCAATGATTGCGGTAACAAGGAAGAAGTTCTCATAACCAATCGTGTCAACCATACTACCTGAATACCCCCCAAGTATCTTGGGAAGCATGAACATGAATGAGGTAAAAATCGCATACTGCATAGCCGAGAACCGCACGTTGGTTAACGACGAAAGAAAAGCAACAAAAGCTGCACTTGCCAAACCTGCACTCAAGTTGTCCGCCATGATTACCGCATAAAGCATCACCAAACTCTGTCCCATTTTGGCTAGCAGGATGAACATCAGATTGGTGGCAGCCGACAATACAGCACCAAGAAAAAGAATTTTTAAAACACCAACCCGAACTGCCAACAATCCACCAAAAAAACCGCCAATCAGGGTCATCCACAAACCAAAAAACTTGGAAGCATTAGCAATATCTGTTTTGCTAAACCCCAGATCCTGATAAAACACATTCGAAATTACCCCGAGCACAATATCCGAAATCCGATAACAACCAATTAACACCAACAAGATCAAAGAAAATCGAATACCATAACGCCGAAAAAAATCTGCAACAGGCTCAAAGTATAGTGATGCCATGATCTCTTGGGGAACGACTCGAAAGGAAATCAGCAACTTACCCATAATTAGTGCTGCTGTTGAAGCCAATAGTAAGCGTACAAGACCCACCAAAACACCTGCAAGTGCTATGTTTCCGGTTATTTCCTTAAGCATTTCACCAATGACAATACCGATGTCTACTGTCAGTAAATACGCTCCAATAAACGATGAGACGCACAAACCAAATAAAAGCAAAATCTGTATATGTTGTTGGGTCCCGTGTTTCTCGATCTTTCCAGATATTTCAGGCTCCTTGATTATCATGGTGGTAACTATGCCGACACTCATGCATGCAGCCATCACCTGATAAGTTGAACTCCATGCATCATAAGAATAGTTCTCTGCGGTAGTACCAAGGGCGCTCGCTAGATACAATGAACCTGCACCAGTGACCAACATACCAATTCGATAACCGACAATATAGGATGACGACATCATTGCCTGCAATTCGGGTTTTGCAGATTCTATACGGTAGGCATCAATCACAATGTCCTGAGTAGCTGAGGAGAATCCAAGCATCACAGCTGCAAGAGCAAGATAAACCAGATTATGGCTTCCGCTTGCTGGATCGATGAATGACATCAGTAAAATAGCGATTACTACTGAAATTTGTGCCAACAATATCCAAGCACGACGTCGACCTAATTTATTGGTCAGATAAGGTAGGGAAAGACTATCCGCAAGTGGAGCCCAAACGAATTTGAAGGAATAACCCAGAGCTGCCCAACTAAAAAAGGTTACCACTGAGCGCTCAATCCCTGCCTCTCTAAGCCAAAGGGATAACGAGGAAAATATCAACATCAATGGCAACCCAGCTGAAAAGCCCAAAAATAACATAGTGATGACTCTAGGATGAAGGAATGTCCGAACCGCTGAAGCCCAGTTATTCGTCACACCACTTGTAGGCATGTCATTGATGAAAGCCATAAATCAGTATGGATTTAGCGGGATATTGTTATTCATTCGTAAAACAGATGTAAGATAAAATTGAATTGAAGGCACACAATTACAAGCTCAGATTCTTGCTACTCGCACCGCTTTCCTGTCAAAATAGCGAATCAGAGTTTAATCTCAAGTTAATGTAATTCAAATCTGTTGACAGCATTCAATAATAACCGAATTCTTTTTTAAATCAGTGTGAACCAGGAACAGTCTCAATTCATCAAGCTTTGTATTGCAAACGAAGTTCTAATTTTTGGTGAGTTCACCTTAAAATCAGGACGCATCAGTCCTTATTTTTTCAATGCCGGGAAATTCTCGAATGGATATTTGCTCGGTCAATTGGCAACACATCTGGGCTCACTGATTATCAAGGAACTTGGAGCTGATTTGATGTTATTTGGTCCAGCATACAAAGGTATCCCAATTGCAGCGGCCACTGCAGTCAATATCTCAGAGCGCTCTGGTGAAGAAATCAAGTATGCCTACAATCGAAAGGAAGTCAAAGACCATGGTGAAGGAGGAAACTTAGTCGGAGCTCCAATCCATGGCAATGTTCTTATTCTTGATGATGTGATAACAGCTGGAACTTCTGTGTATGAGTCACTCGAAGTGATCAAGGTAGCGGGAGCAACTTTATGTGGCATTGTCACGGTTTTAGACCGGCAAGAAAAATCGAATAGTGCATCGTTATCAACTGCTCAAATCCTAAGAAACAAGCTCAATGTGCCCGTCTTATCATTAATCAAGCTGAACGATCTGGTGAGATATATTGAAGCTAACCAGTCCTTGCAGAATCACCTAACGAAAATGAATAACTACCGTAAGCAGTTTGGGGCCAATTGTACCTAAACCCCCTTAAAGAGCCTGATCGTTCAGTTCCCCAGTCCGAATACGCACTGCGGTATCGAGATTGGCTACGAATATCTTGCCATCACCAAGATTGCCCGTACGTGCTGCCTCCGAGATCGCATCAATAGTCTGATCAAGTTGATCCTCAGAAACGGCAATTTCAAGTTTGACCTTTGGAATAAAATCGATGGTATATTCAGCACCACGGTAAAGTTCGGTATTGCCCTTTTGTCGACCAAATCCTTTGACCTCGGTCACGGTCAGTCCTTGAATATTGATGTCAGATAGTGCATCCCGTACATCGTCCAACTTGAAGGGCTTGATTATTGCAGTAATGATTTTCATAGGCTTCTGTTCTTCTGGTGCGGTTAAGATCTCACGATTGATCATTAGAATCCATCGCTACCCCGACTACTCTTCAAGATAACTCAAATGGATCATATTTTCTAATTTGAAAAATCAATGTCTGATATCCATTCATTTTAGCTGAATCTTTGCAAATTATAAAAACTGTAGATGTTGTATTCAGGAGTAAAAGTAATGGGAACCAAATCAAAATTTCCAAACCAATGTAAAACTACTCGAGGTAGACTTACTACAATTTTATCAAAGAACCTGTAGGTCAAATTCTAACTAAAACAAGCATCTGTTTTGAATTTACATCTTCGACATATCCATCGAATACTGGAAGGATAACAAATATCACTCAATTCCAAATAGAATACCAAACCTTTGTTCTAGGGACTCAATTGTTGCAGAAATTCATTCAACTTTGACCATCTCGAAAATCGAGATGAATTCTTTAAGGCAATCTCGATAGCCTGCTTTTGGCCAACCAGAACAACCAGTTTCTTGCCTCGCGTCACACCTGTATACAGCAAGTTCCGCCTTAGCATCATGAAATGTTGCTTCAATAATAACAAGATGACGGCCGGGTATTCCGAACCCTGACTCTTATGTATGGTTGTAGCATATGCCGGTACTAGCGAATCTAGTTCTTTTTGTTCATATCCGACCCGCCGTCCATCAAAGTCAACAATAAGTCCCTTTCCCTGATCTTTCAGACTCTCAATAATTCCAGTGTCCCCATTGAAAATATCTTTATCATAGTCATTCACAACCTGCATCACTTTATCACCCCGTGAATATGACCACCCCGCGCGTTCAATCTTCTCGCTAGTCAATGGATTCAATATTGACTGCAAATCAACATTCAGTGCACGTGTTCCAGTAGGCCCATTATTCATGGGGCATAGCACTTGAATATCACGGATTGGATCAAATCCAAATTTTTGTGGAATCCGGCGACTCACAAGTGCAATAACTTTCTGTACTGCTTGATGCGGATTATCGACTGAAATGAAATAGAAATCCCCATCTACTTCAGGGTTTTCCAATTCAGGCATACTACCCGCATTGATACGATGTGCATTGATAATAATTCGACTCTCGGCCGTTTGTCGAAATACCTCAGTCAATTCGCAAACTCGGATATAGTCAGACCTGATGACATCTGCTAAAACCTGTCCAGGGCCGACAGAAGGGAGTTGATCAATATCACCAATCATCAATAATCCAGAACGATTGGGAATGGCCTTTACAAGGTTCTTCATGAGTTGGGTATCGATCATAGAGCACTCATCAACAATCAATAGATCGCATTTGAGTGGTCGATCCTCATTACGAACAAATAAACCACTGCTTGGATCAAACTCCAACTGGCGGTGAATAGTCTTGGCTTCCATTCCAGTTGCCTCACTCATTCGTTTTGCTGCTCGTCCAGTAGGAGCACACAATAGCACTTTCAATTTCTTTGCGGTAACAATTCTGACAATCGAATCAACAATTGTGGTTTTTCCCACGCCGGGTCCACCGGTTATAACCAAAACCTTTGAGCGTATCGCCTGGATAACTGCTTCGTTTTGGCTCTGCGAGAGCTTGAAACCTATTTTTTCTTCGACCCAATTGACCGCCTTCTCAATATCTATGGATGGCCAACGCTTTGGAGAAGAGTGAATTCGTTTAAGATGATAGGTAATGGAACGCTCCGCGGAGAGCAGATTACTAAGAAAGATACAGGGCGTTCCTTCAACTGATACCTTGATCAGACTCTCAGACTTCAATTCCCTCTCTAAGGCATTACGAATAAACTCCATCGGGACATCAAGCAAATTCGAAGCCGCATTTAGCATTTCTTGTTCAGGTAGCCCACAATGCCCATCCTTCGTCGCTTCAGTCAATACATGTGCAATACCTGCTCCAACCCTGATCATGGCGGTTTTCTCCATACCAAGGTTCTGAGCTATCTTGTCAGCACCGAGAAATCCTATCCCGTGCATATCTCGTGCCAGTCGGTAAGGATTTTCATTCAAAATCATGATGGAGTTCGTTCCATATTCTTTGAATATCCGAACCGCCTTGGAAGTTGAAATTCCATTTTGGTGTAGATAGACCATAATCTCACGTATTTTCTTCTGCTCTTTCCATGCAGTCATTATTTGCTCAAAACGAGACTGGCCAATCCCTTCAACTTCAAGCAAACGATTGGGTTCATTATCGATGACCGTAAACACTTTTTCACCGAAGTAATCCACTAGACGTTTTGCATATACCTCACCAATACCAGCAATCATTCCTGAGCCCAAATATCTTTCGATACCATCTAAAGACTTCGGTTCAGAAACTGTGATATAACTTGCACGAAACTGAAGACCGTGTTTTCCGTCCTTTACAAATTTTCCTGAAGCATCAATCCATTCACCAGATGAAATGGCTGGACAGTTGCCAACCAAGGTTACAAGTTTTTTATGACCTCGGGCATCAAGACGCAACACAGTAAATCCATCATCTTTACTGTGAAAGACTACATTACCTACCAAACCCGAAATCATTTCTTCACCGGGCGTTGGTTGCGTTAATCCAGACATGGGATTCTGATTTTCACTTGATAATGACCCTTTTCTAATCATCAGAATTTCTTTTAATTAGATACATATCGACTGAATTAATTGTATGTATACACCTGTTCGCTGGACAATATTGAATTTTAATGGGTATTTCTAACTTCAGAATCATCTGTCAGTTGATTAGTGAAAAGGTATCAAATCGCATTGTAAAATTCCATAATATCTCTATCTGTGTACACGGTTCTCATCATGATCCATTTTGGATATGCTGCACAACTCGAGATGATAGAAAACGATATTCTGCAATATTTGGGAATTGTACACTCGAAAAAATATGTGGCCCTTATCCATTAACTTTGAGCATATTTATCTTGATCTTCATAATTTCTGAAAACAAACAACACTTAATCATACTATCGAAACCTGTTCATGTCCTTTGCTAAATAGTAATACCTGTACGGGGCGAAAATACTTCTCAAGCAAGATCAGGATTGCTTCACAACAAAGCAAGAATTTTTTCTTGGGTAGTTTCTTGAGCAACTTTCGTCATATCCTTTTCATTTCTGCCGTTTTGAACAGTAGCCATATGGTCTTCGGAAAACACGAATTTGATCCCCATCTGTGACTCTGTCTGTATCACGGGTTCAGGTGCTCGAGCTTGACGGCAAGCTTCAAAAATATGTTCAATCCCTCGCCCCAATGATTCCACTTCACCTGCCCTAAAAAAGCATTCGCAACATCTGGATTAGTAGGCTGTGAAAGGTGATGCATGAGCCGATCAGCATTTTCTATCCTATCACTTGCCCATCGTCATTTCGCCCCACTTCTAAAACACCACCTTGTGCGTTTACAAAACCGCAGAGCCATTTCATGTATTCATCCTGCCAAGAAGCCTTCCATTCCGTATTCTAGTCTTCACTCATGACAAATTTGATCTTCAATGGTTTTCTTATGAATAGTTGAAAATATGCATCAAAACAACTTTTTATCATACTGATGATCCAAGATCCTCAATCCATTTTTTTCAAACACAACGAATCAAAAATGGTAGTGGTTTCTTATCTTCAAATACCATATTACGATCTCTAACAAAATCCGGATGTAGTATACGAAAGTAGCAGGGATTTTTTGATCTTGATGATTTCCTCCGTTACAAAATCATCATGATTGGGTGAGTAACTGAATTAGCCAAAATTCAATCAAGATTTAAATATGTCTGATTAAGTTATATTTTCTTACAGGAGTAATATTAATGTGGTTTTACCATAAACTTTACCAGAGTTCAGATATTCTGCATTTTCGAAATCCAAGATGAACTCAAACTCAATTCGAATTTCAAGACAAACTACTCACTATAAGGACAAGAGTTATTGTATAAGTCATTGAAAAGTGGCGCGCCCGGAGAGATTCGAACTCCCGACCGCCTGGTTCGTAGCCAGGTACTCTATCCAACTGAGCTACGGGCGCAATGATGGAGATTTGATGGATTTGAGGCACGCATTATACTATCGAAGGCTTATCTTGAACAACTTCATGACGCTGAAAACCTAAACCACTAATGTTCATTTCAATCACATCGCCAGGCTTCAGATATTCAGGGTCCTGCATTCCTAGTGCGACTCCCGAAGGGGTCCCAGTTGAGATAATATCGCCACTTTGAAGACTCATGAAGCGACTAATATATGACACCAGATAAGCAATATTAAAAATCATCGAGGCAGTGGTACCTTGTTGTTTTATCTCCTGATTAACCTTCAACTGCATCTCGAGTGATTGTGGATCAGGAATCTCATCCCTAGTAACTAACCAAGGACCAATCGGACCGAAACTATCACATGACTTGCCCTTGACCCATTGCCCCTTTCGTTCAATTTGGAATTCTCGCTCGGAAACATCATTGACCATGCAATAACCAGCAATATGTTCTAGCGCGGATGACTTGTCGATATATTTGCCACCCTTACCTATCACAGCTGCAAGCTCGATCTCCCAGTCTGTCTTTCGGGAATCCTGTGGCAATAAGATCGGATCGTTAGGCCCAGATATGCTTGAAGTCGCTTTCATGAATAATACTGGTTCTTCAGGTGGCTTGAGTCCTGCTTCTCTAGCATGATCTCGATAATTCAGTCCAACGCAAACGAATTTTCCGACTTGACCAACACACGGACCATATCGTTCTGGAACCTCAATGATCGGTAATGATTTTGAATCAACACGTCTTATTTCATCCAACCCTGAGTCTAGAAGTACATCTGATTCAAGATCCTGAATTACCGCAGATAAATCACGCACCACCCCGGCATCATCATCAAAAATTGCAGGCTTTTCTCGACCCACTGGGCCATATCTTAATAACTTCATGAACGAATATTTTCAATTGATCACTGACCATGAATCAGCCATCACCAACCTGATCATGTGATTCACGTAAATGAATCGGCACCGGTTTTCGATTTTTGCCGATTGCAACATAAGTATATGTTGCTTCGGTTACCTTACGATATTCCTGATTCTCTTCCCGGCGTCTGACCCATGTTTCAATATGTACAGATATTGAAGTAGTTCCAATCTGCCGTGTTTCACAAAAGCAACTGACCTGATCACCAACATACACAGGCAGATGAAATTTCATTGACTCAACCGCCACCGTTACAATTCGATTGAGCACTCGATAACTTGCATGGATCGCTCCAGCTAGATCCATCTGAGACATTATCCATCCACCAAAGATATCGCCTCCCGGATTTGCGTCAGCAGGCATCGCAATGGTTCTTAGTGAAGGTACTCGAGCTAAAGGAAACTTCTCGTTTGCCACCCCTATACTCCTTAATCGACAGGGTTAAAATATTGACGACCCGAGGAGATATTTTCAACTCGCTCAACTAGTACGTTAAAATGTGAACCATAGCCTGAATCGATTAAATTTTCGGCATTAATCACAATTAGTGCTGAGTTGTGATAGTTCAAGTAATACTGAGCATAACTATCTGTTAACCGTGCCAGCATCTCTCGCTTCAACTTTCTCTCATAGAGTATTCCTCGGCTTTGTATACGCTTCATAAGCACATCAACTGAGGCCTGTAGATAAATCACCAAATCCGGAGATGGAATTTCAAAAACTAGCTGATGAAACAAGTGGTTATATAGCTCTAGTTCATCTGGCTGCAAAGTCAAATTAGCAAATATGGATTCTTTAGCTAAGGTAAAATCTGTGATGCGAATCGAGTGGAGCAAATTCTCCTGTTTTAATTCTTTCAACCTTTTTATTCTTTGAAAGAGAAAATGCAATTGCGTCTGCAACGCATAATGATCAGGTTGGTTGTAGAACCTCTGTAAAAATGGATTATCATTTGCATGATCATGGATCAACTCACCCCCAAATTGGGCAGCAAGTCGAGTTGCCAATGCTAACTTGCCAACACCCATCGGGCCATCAACAGCAATAAATTTTTTCTTGAGTGAAATATTACACCTCGCAGAATATCATGCAATATCGTTATCATACCCAGAAATCTTCCAGAGCATGATATCAAATCCCAAATTCAAGTTAACTCAATTCAACAAATAGAATTTTTCACAACGCATGAAACTCTTAATTGACTTTTTCCCGTTACTGGTTTTCTTCGCTGCCTTCAAGTTGTTCAACATATATATTGCAACAGCTGCTGCAATCGTTGCCACGTTTATTCAAATCAGCGTCTTTTGGCTGAAATACCGCCGCTTTGAAACAGTACATTTGATTACTCTGGTCATCATAAGCATATTCGGTGGACTAACCATCTTTTTGCAGGATGATGTCTTTATTAAATGGAAGCCCACAATCGTAAACTGGACTTTTTTTGCCGTCATTATGACTATGCAGTTTACCAAAAAATCTGCGCTTGAATATGTAATTGGCAATCAGATTTCTCTACCCACTAAAGTCTGGCGGAATCTCAACCTTGCCTGGGCCTTGTTTTTTCTGTTACTCGGCAGTCTCAATCTATATGTTGCATTTTTCCATAACTTAGCTGCAGACCATCAAACCCGAACAGAATTCTGGGTCAACTTCAGGGTCTTTTGGTTATTCGGTTTGACTGTGGTTTTCTCGGTCGGCCAGTTCTTTTATCTCCTGCGCTATCTCAAAGATCAACCCGAATAACTCCAAAACTTCTGTACTCGATCATGATTCACTGGATCGATTTTTGATCTTGGCTGTCCTATTTGGCAGAATTTATATCCCGATCCCAAACAATTGTCTGATCGTTCTATGCATTCTTCCTTAACATTTCCAGCCATTTTTCATGAAGCGCTAAATCCTCATCTGTTGCTACAGCACGAACCAAGGCATCAGAATTTTTGATCTGTTGACGATTTTTTTTGTTGCTGTCCCGAGTAGGCGCTTCACCTCCCTGATCATCCAGCAAGGTTGCTTGTCCCCCTGTCATTTGCAGGTAAACTCTTGCCAGTAGTTCAGCATCTAACAATGCACCATGAAGGGTGCGGTTTGAGTTGTTCACCCCATATCGACGACACAGGGAATCGAGATCATTCCGTTGACCGGGGTGTTTGGTCCTCGCTAGTTCTAAAGTATCAATAATCTGACAACGTCCTTGCAGTTCTTTTTCTGTGTGGACACCAACCAGTGCGAGTTCATTATTCAGAAATCGGAGATCAAATTCAGCATTATGGATAACCAAATCAGAGTCATCGATGAATTCCAAAAGTTCGTCCGAAATCTCACGAAATATCGGTGATTGGGACAATTTTTCGTTGGTAATTCCGTGAACTTGAAAGGCTTCTTCACTAACCAGACGCTCAGGATTGATATATTTGTGGAATTTTTTATCCGTTATATGGCGATTGATCAGTTCAATCGCACCAATTTCCACGACACGATCCCCCTCTTCGACATGTAGCCCAGTTGTTTCGGTATCCAGTACGACTTGTCTCATGATAAATTCTTCTTAAGACCTTTTTTTGCTAGATTATCTGCTCTTTCATTACCCGCATTCCCGGCATGACCCTTGACCCAACACCAGCGGATGGAATGTTGCAGAACCAAATGATCAAGTAACTCCCATAGATCCTGATTCTTAACTGCACCACGTTGTGCAGTACGCCAGTTGTTTTTTTTCCAAGCCGGTAGCCACTTCTCAATTCCATTTTTCAAATACTTGGAATCCGTATATAGGTCTACATTACACTTCTGCTTGAGTGCCTTAAGGGCTTCAATACTAGCGATCATCTCCATTCGATTATTGGTGGTATACCGATCACCACCATTCAGCTCTTTCTTATGCTCTCCCGAGATAAGGAGTGCACCCCAACCTCCCGGACCTGGATTACCACGACATGCCCCATCCGTATAGATCACGACTTTTGGCAGTTTGACATCTGTATTACTCACTATTGATTACCTCTTTATTCATAGTTCGTGCTACTTTCTGCGGAGCAGGTCGTACTACCGTTGGTAAAAATTTTGTCCAAGCTGATGACAGTTTCCGATTCAGCGTCAGTGTCATCTCCCGTTTTTTTCCCACGATAATATACACGCCACCCAATCCTGGCCACCATCGATTTCCAGCTTTTTCCAAAAATTTCATTTTGTTCTGGTATCGTTCAGAATTAATCGGAGGTCTATAAATAATCATGCGTGCACCAATCAGGTCGTATCCAAGGAGCAACAGCCAGTCTTGCACCCGTCCTGTAGAGTAGAATTTGCCATTCCAAGGCATTCGATCAGATTTGCGCAATAGGGAATGTATACAACCATAAATACTGAAAATGTTAAATCCAATAATGACCAGACATCCTTCAGGTTCTAGAATTTCATTTACTTCCCTCAACACGTCATGTGGGTTTTCACAATGATCGATGGTGTGCGGTAAAACAATCAAATTTTGCGATCGTTCAGGAAACGGGAGCGCGAACGGCCTGGCAATCATATATCTGATTTTTCTATCTTGCTTACGGTTTGAGCCATCATGCGTTATAACGGATGGACCATCCTCGGTAACAATATATCGCTCACGAGATTCAATGCCCTCTAGAAAGTGAACTTCGGGCATGCCAATCTGTAAAGACCTTGCATAAAAACCTAATGGGACTAACTCAGAGAAAGTCGCCGTCTCGGCCTGAATTACTGATTTGCCTACCGGTGATTTCAGCCATCTATCCATGTAGCATTTCCGATTTATTGAGTTTAATCATGAACAATATAGGTTTGCCATTATAATCTAAGCCTTCAAAGAACACTTGCCTCGCTAGAATTACAATGAATTCCCCCTCTGTTCAACTTGCATCAGATTTAATTCGTATCGAATCGGTCACTCCAAATGACAATGGCTGTCAGCCACTGCTTGAGCAACGCCTCAAGCCTTTAGGTTTTCAATGCGAATACATGGTTTTTGAAGATGTGTCGAATCTATGGGCTCGACATGGAACCGAAGAACCGCTATTTGTATTTGCTGGACACACTGATGTCGTGCCGACCGGACCACTAGACAAATGGACCCACCCTCCGTTCTCTGGGCACATTCAAGATGGCATGTTGCATGGTCGTGGTGCAGCAGATATGAAAGGGGGAATTGCCTGTTTTGTAGTTGCTTGCGAGAACTTCATGCGCAACTATCCCGAATATAAAGGCTCAATTGCATTACTGATTACCAGTGACGAGGAAGGTCTAGCGAAATGGGGTACGCGAGCTGTTGTTGATGAATTGACAGCAAGAAATGAATCGATCAATTATTGTTTGGTAGGTGAGCCAACTAGTGAAAAAAGTTGCGGCGACACAATCAAGATCGGACGCCGAGGATCACTGAATCTATCCCTAACAGTTAAAGGTCAACAAGGACACATCGCTTATCCACAACTCGCAAATAACCCGATACATGCTCTAGCACCGATATTATTTGATTTGGTCAAAGCCAAATGGGATTTGGGTAATCAGAATTTCCCCCCGACAAGCCTGCAAATTTCAAATGTAATGAGCGGAACTGGGGCTGCCAATGTGATACCGGGAGATGCCAGGGTCCTGTTCAATTTCCGATACTCTCCTGAAACCAACGAGCAGGAGATCAAGCAGAGGATTGACGAAATCCTGAGCAGACATGAATGTGAATGCACTCTTGAGTATATCAGTAGTGCTAAACCGTACTTTACTCAGGAGGATACTTTGATTGAAATCACTTCCAAAGCAATATCCGATATCATCGGTACACCTCCAGATATTGAGACAGGCGGTGGCACATCGGACGGCAGATTTTTGGCTCAAATGTGTAACCATGTAGTTGAGCTCGGACCACTAAATGCAACCATTCATCAAATTGATGAATGTGTTAGTACAAAAGATCTCGATACACTAACGAAAATCTACACAAAAATGCTTGAACGGGTGTTTTGCCCTTGAAAAATCCATTACTGCGAACTGATTTGACGCAATTTCTGCTTGTATAATCTTGAGAATAGTCAAGAAAGCAAATTTTTTACTTCTTATCTTTAAACCATGGACAACAATTTACCGGAAACTAACGAAAAGGCTGCATGGAAAAAAAACGCTACTGAAACGGGACAACGCCTTTTAGTTATTGTTCTTTTTGGGTTTATTTTCTATTTCTCGATCCTTTTAACCCTAGTGCTTGTTCTGTTTCAGTTGGGCCAAAAATTTATCATCGGAAATCCAAACCAGAGATTGCAAACCTTTAGCAAGGAATTGGCCACATTCATGCATCAAATTCTTGACTACTTGAACTTCAACTCTGATCAGAGACCCTTTCCATTTGACGAATGGCCATCGGGCAAAAAATAACAAGCATTCGCTGATTTCCTCATTTAGCTTACCTAAACTAGAATCGAACTGCTGACTTATTCCGTTTACCAGTGAGCGATAAACCTAAACCAGTCAACTTTATTCGGCAGATTATTGATGATGACCTCAAAGTAGGTCGGCATCAGGAGATTGTGACGCGTTTTCCACCTGAGCCGAATGGCTATCTACATATTGGACATTGCAAGGCGATTTGGCTGAATTTCGGAATAAAGGACGACTATAAGGGACGGTGTACGCTACGTTTTGACGATACCAATCCACTCAAGGAGAGTCAGAAATTCGCCCTGAAGATTGAAGAAGATATCCGATGGCTGGGATATAAGTGGAGTTCACTTGCCCATGCCTCTGACTATTTCGATCAACTTTATGAATATGCAGTTCACCTGATTAACAATGACTTGGCTTATGTTGACAGTCAGTCTGGCGAAGAAATCAGAGAACAACGTGGCACTTTGACTGAGCCGGGCGTGAACAGTCCTTATCGCGATCGGAGTATTCAGGAGAATCTTTCATTATTTCAAGCAATGCGAGAAGGCCAATTTGAAGATGGAGAACATGTACTACGTGCCAAGATCGATATGCACGCCTCAAACATCAATTTAAGAGACCCAGTTCTGTATCGAATTCGCCACCATGTTCATCAGAGAACTGGAGATAAATGGTGCATATATCCTATGTACGACTTTGCCCACGGCCAAGGCGATGCGATAGAAGGAGTTACGCATTCTTTGTGCACGCTTGAATTTGAAGACCATCGGGCCTTGTATGACTGGCTTATCGAACACCTTCCAGTTCCGTCGAGACCTCGACAGATTGAGTTTTCGCGCTTAAACCTCAACTACACGGTGATGAGCAAACGATTGCTGACCGAATTGGTTGAACATGGCCATGTTTCAGGTTGGGATGATCCACGGATGCCCACAATCTCAGGGCTAAGACGACGAGGATATACTCCTGATTCTCTGAAGAACTTTATTGCATCGGTTGGAATCACACGAAAACCGAATGTAATCGAGATGGGATTATTGGAAAAGTGTATCCGTGACGACTTAGATCCCAAAGCCCCTCGTGCCATGGCTGTATTACGGCCGCTCAAGGTGATTATCGAAAACTATCCAGAATCATCAACGGAGTTAATTGAAGTCCCCAATCACCCACAAAATCCTCAGATTGGTCGGCGCCAGATCATTTTTTCCAGAGAAATTTTTATTGAGCGTAGTGATTATGAGGATGATCCCCCAAAAGGTTATTTTCGTCTGGCTCCAGATCGTGAAGTCAGATTACGACATGCCTACGTAATCCGGTTCAAAGAGGTGATTCATGATGAACATGGTGAACCGGTCGAAATTCGTTGCGAATATGATCCTGACACCGCAGCAGGAAAAACGCAAGATGGAAGAAAGGTCAAAGGTATTATTCACTGGGTTAGTGCAAGCCATTCGATCAACGCTGAAGTGCGATTGTATGATCGATTGTTTTCGGTTGCGGATCCGCTTGCTGATAACAAACGTGACTATCTTCATTCCCTAAACTCAGAGTCATTGGAATGTCTTCAAGATTGTAAATTGGAAATGGAACTCAGCCAAGCAGACCCCAAGACCCGCTTTCAATTTGAGCGAGTTGGTTATTTTTTTCAGGATACGAGCAGTCAACCGGATGCACTCGTGTTCAATCGAATCGTCTCATTGCGTGATACATGGATGAAAAAATCTCAACATTATTCAAGCAGATAGTAAAACATGATTGAATTTTTTGCACAGTATGGGCTGTTTCTGGCCAAAGCCCTGACCGTTATAGCCGGAATAGTGATAGTTGTCGGTACTCTGTTTGCATTGGCGATGAAGCAGAAAACTTCTGATGAGCCCAAACTTGAGATTTCCCATCTTAACAAGCAGTACAAAGACATGTCTAAGGCTTTGAATATCATCACCCTTTCCGAAGTGGCACAGAAAGCGAAACTGAAAGCTGACAGAAAAAATCAAAAAGCCAAAGCGAAAGAAGATAAGAAGGCCAATACTTCGGATACACAACAAAAAAAACGAATTTTTGTTCTGGATTTTGTCGGTGACCTACAAGCTAGCAATGTCACTAGATTGCGTGAAGAAATCAGTGCAGTTTTATTGAGTGCGGTTGAGGGCGATGAAGTTTTGCTTCGTTTGGAGAGTGCTGGAGGTACTGTGCATGGCTATGGACTAGCGGCATCTCAACTACAACGTCTGCGAACTCGAGACATTCCCTTAACGGTTGCAGTGGATAAAGTGGCAGCAAGTGGTGGATACATGATGGCATGTGTAGGTAATACTGTAATCGCAGCTCCTTTCTCGATCATAGGTTCCATCGGTGTATTGGCCCAATTGCCAAACTTTCATGAGTTGTTGAAAAAGCATGGAGTTGAATATGAACAGATCTATTCGGGTGAGTACAAACGAACCTTGACAATATTTGGTGAAAATTCCGAAAAAGGACGTAAGAAAATGCAAAAAGATCTTGAAGAGACGCACCAATTATTCAAGCAGTTTGTACAAATGCTAAGACCCAATTTAAACATCGACGAGGTTTCAACTGGGGAGCATTGGTTAGGCTCCCGGGCACTAGAGTTAGGTCTGGTCGACAAGATACAGACCAGTGATGACTATCTGATAGCTGCACTGGATGATGCTGAGCTTGTCAGTCTGAGTTATTTCAAGAAAAAAACGCTCCTCGAAAAATTCGGCGATATGATGAGCTTTCGATCGTGGCGTGGTGATCAGGCACTTGAACAAACTCGCCCGCCAATGTTAGTCTGAGTCCAATGATTTATACTCTAGCTGACCGTCCACCCCCAGAGATTGGCAAGACTAGTTATATTGCTGATTCTGCTGATATTATCGGATGGGTCTTAATAGGAGAAGAGTCCAGCATCTGGTTCAACACGGTCTTAAGGGGAGACAATGAAATCATTCGTATTGGAAATCGTTCGAATGTTCAGGATTGCAGTGTGATGCACACTGATCCAGGGTTTCCAATCGAGATTGGAGATGATGTGACTGTAGGACACAGTACAATGCTTCACGGTTGTACTGTAGGTCGTGGAAGTTTAATCGGTATTGGCTCTGTGATTTTGAACAATGCTGTGATTGGTCAGGATTGTCTAGTCGGCGCAAAATCATTAATAACTGAGAATAAAAATTTTCCAGATCGAACGTTAATTTTGGGCTCTCCGGCCAGAGTTATTCGAGAATTGAGAGACGAAGAGATTTTCGAACTAAGAAACGCTTCACAATCCTATCTCAACAAGATTCCACGATACCGATCAGCAACGATCCAAGGTTAACTCGTAAATCCTGCTTGGAAAATACCACTACAGAACATGACTCTCAAAGTGAACTAGATTAACGGATGGGTGTAGTAGGATGATGCTTTCATCAGGTGCTAATCTTGCTTATGACATCTACTTTATTCAATCCTAATTCTAAATCGTCCAAAATATCTTCGATATGTTCCAAGCCAACTGATAACCGAATCAGTGTATCGGTGATTCTGGCTCGATCGCGTGCCTCTTGAGAAATGCGAGCATGGGTTGTCGTTGCGGGATGAGTGATCGTGGTTTTCACATCTCCAAGATTTCCAGTAATTGAGAGCATCTCGGTACTATCAATCATCGTCCACGCATCGTACTTTCCTCCCTCAATCTCAAAGGAGACGATCCCACCAAAACCTGAAAATAATTGCTTAGCGAGTTCATGCTGAGGATGCGATTGTAATCCGGGATAATGGACTCGCTTAACTGGGGATTGAGTCTGCAACCATCGAGCTACGGCCAATGCATTGCTGCAATGATGTTTCATACGAATTGGTAGTGTTTCAAGACCCTTGTTGAAAGTCCATGCATTAAATGGGCTCATACATGGGCCTGTTGTACGTAACATTGCAAACAATTTTTCATGAATTGAGGATTCGTTGGTGACTATCGCTCCGCCAACACATCTGCCTTGACCATCGAGATATTTGGTAGCTGTATGGACTACGATATCCGCACCGTTTTCGATAGGACGTTGCAAGATGGGAGTCATAAATGCATTGTCGACGACTAGTAATGCATCAATATCATGAGCAATCCTAGAAATTTGCCTGATGTCGGCAATTTCACATAATGGATTGCTCGGAGTCTCAAGAAAAAACAGTTTTGTATTCGGTCTGATTGCTAGTTTCCACTGTTTTGGATCTGTCAAGTTAACGAAGGATGTCTGCACGCCAAACTTTTCGAACACATTAGTCAGAAGTGAGACTGTTGATCCAAACAGAGATGACGAGGCAACAACATGGTCTCCTGATTTGAGTAAGGCTAGAAGAGTTCCATGAATTGCGGCCATACCGGATGAAACCGCGACACAGTGTGAAGCATTTTCCAGTTCTGCCAGCCGGCTTTCAAATCCCAATACTGTGGGGTTTGTAAATCTTGAGTAGACATTACCCTGTTCCTGACCGCTGAACAGCATGCCGGCCTGCTCGGCATTATCAAAGACATAACTAGAGGTAGTGAAGATTGCTTCATTGTGCTCCCTCTCTGGAGTGCGTTTTTGACCGTGTCTTACCGCTACTGTCTGAGCATGGGGAGGTCTACTATCTTTTGCCATGGAATCTTCCCAACAGAATCTGATTGCTATCGACATAAAAAACCATCTGTCAACTTTACTAACGAGACGGAGTTTGGATTCTGTTTGACAAGTGTCTCTTTAGCCGTACTTCTATTGCGCCCGCAAGCTGATCTCAAATCGGCGCTACTGATATTTTGTTGTTTGTACTCTCTATTGTCAATACCCAAAAAATGAAGTGTAACCCTTTGTGGGTTAGCTGGTCATTCAAGAAATTGTATAGTGCTCTGCCTATTGCCCAATGAATTCGCTTGGTTATATCAGAGGATTGGATATCTCGACGTGCTCTAACCTATAGAGGTTGTATAATTCCGATTTTGCTTAGCCCATTGACTATCAACGAATGAATTCAATAGCACCTATTACAGACTCATACCGATCAGGACCTGATGATAGCGGTCACTTCGGAATCTTTGGCGGGAGATTTGTCGCCGAAACACTAATGCCGCTTATTCTGGAAGTAAATCAAGCATGGCAAAAATATCGTCATGATGAAGACTATCTTTCCGATATCCGGTACTACGCTGAAAACTATGTAGGAAGACCGAGTCCACTCTATTTTGCTAAACGCCTTACCGAGCATCTAGGTGGTGCAAAAATCTATTTCAAACGAGACGAGTTAAATCATACTGGCTCTCATAAAATCAATAACACGCTAGGCCAAATCCTACTCGCCAAGAGAATGAAAAAGCAACGTATTATTGCCGAGACTGGGGCTGGCCAGCATGGCGTTGCAGCAGCCACAGTTTGCGCCTTATTTGATCTACCCTGCGTTGTTTATATGGGTGAGACTGATATCGAAAGACAAGCCCCTAACGTTTTTAGGATGAAATTATTAGGCACCGAAGTGGTGCCGGTTATCAGCGGCACTGCTACCCTGAAAGATGCCATGAATGAAGCATTAAGAGACTGGGTAGCCAATGTCAATGACACCTTCTATATCATTGGTACTTGTGCAGGACCTCACCCCTACCCAGAAATGGTGCGCGAATTTCAATCAATTATTGGTCGTGAAACACGTGAGCAGATTTTGCAATGTGAAAATCGCTTGCCGGATGTACTGGTAGCTTGTATCGGTGGAGGGTCAAATGCAATCGGACTTTTTCATCCCTTTCTTGATGATTCTGGTGTTGAAATCATTGGGGTTGAAGCAGGTGGACTCGGCATCGATACCGGACAACATGCAGCTTCATTAACTGGCGGACAACCGGGTGTTCTGCATGGCAATCGCACCTATCTACTGCAAAACGATGATGGGCAAATCCGAGATGCACATTCCATCTCAGCAGGTCTTGACTACCCCGGAATTGGTCCTGAGCATTCATGGCTACATGAACAAAGACGCATTGAATATGTCTCGGTCACAGACCAAGAAGCATTGGAGGCTTTCCAAGCCTGCTGCCGCACTGAGGGTATTATTCCTGCTTTGGAACCATCTCATGCACTCGCACATGTGATAAAAATCGCTCCAACTATGTCGAAAGACAAAATTATTGTGATGAACATGTGTGGACGAGGAGACAAAGACGTATTTACTGTAGCTGATGCACTGGGAGAGAAATTATGACCCAGCGCCTGCAAACCCGGTTTGAAGAACTGAAGCAAGAGAAACGAGCTGGGCTCGTTACATTCATCACTGCCGGAGATCCAAATCCTGAGATTTCGCTTGAAATCCTGAACGGTCTACCAGAGGCAGGGGCCGATATCATTGAACTGGGGATGCCATTTTCTGACCCTATGGCTGATGGTCCAGCAATCCAGCTCTCCAGCCAGCGTGCCCTCAAAAATGGCGCATCACTAATCAACACATTGGAGATGGTCGATTCTTTTCGAAAAACTGATGATCAGACACCAATCATTCTGATGGGATACTTCAATCCAATCTACCGGTATGGCTCGCAAAAATTTCTGAACGATGCAATGAGTATTGGCGTTGACGGACTCATTATTGTGGACCTCCCCCCAGAAGAAGATGATGAGCTTTGCCATGCCTGCCTAACCACAGGATTAAACTGGATACGGTTAACCACTCCCACCAGTGATAGCAATCGGCTCCCTCGCATATTGAAAAACAGCTCAGGCTTTGTCTACCATGTTGCGATTACTGGTATTACGGGAACCCGATCGGCTAAGATTGAGGAACTAGAAGCAGCCGTGAAACGAATTCGCACTCAAACCTCACTTCCGATTGCGGTTGGGTTTGGTATCAAGTCACCAACACAAATCAAAGATATTGGGCATTTTGCAGATGCAGTTGTAGTCGGATCTGCATTGGTCAATACGGTCAAATCTGCACTGGAAGAGAATCTTACTAAACAGGAAATAGTGAAAAAAATTCATGAGTTTGTTACAGAACTCGCATCCGGACTCAGATAAATCTAGCCACCACCTTTTATCAGCGTTCACTAGGGATTTTCGGGCGTACTAATGTAATGTGCAAACATTTTGAATTTTTGAGTAACCAACAAAAAATACAAATGATGTTGTTATATCTAGTTGTCTCTGTAGCACTTTCAAAATCATCACACTCGATAGCTGACATTGACTATTAGACGAAAGTCGCTTTGATTGTTCTTTCCACAAATTACATGAAGTAAACCACTCCTATTTTTTTGATGTTCTGCAAATATTCCATTAAATTGTGAACGCGTGTTGTTGGATTATCAGTATATGAACTTTTAGCTGCCTCCAAACTCATTTTGGCATTTTGCTTTGCAACTTCAATTTTATCGATAATCTGTCCAAAGATATCCTCATTGCCCTTGAGATAACAAGGCAAGTACTCTTTAAGAGTATTTACAACCTGCTGGCAGGCGCTCTTTCCATGCGAAGAGGAAAAAGAACTAGTTGTATAGACGAAATGAAGCAATATCCAATATTCAAAGCATGGAACGGAGTTGATCGGCACATAAGTGTTTTTTGGTGAGCCTTTTCGAATTTCTTCCATGGACATTTCATATGTCTGGTGATTATCTTTATCAAATACACAAAACACAAGATCAAAGGGGTCTCGTTGCTTTTTTCTTCAAGGTATCGCTTTTTTGCGAATTGGATGATACTGCGAGGGTCTGACCCACCAGAACTGCAGACTTCAATGCTCGCAGTATTAAGACGGTAGAGATCCTTCAATCTTCGAAAATAGTATGGCTCGGTTTTTTGACCTTCGCATACAATCAAGACTTTGTGGTACTGTTGTCTATTAACCTTTCTTCTCTTGATATCTTCAAGCTTTTTCGCCTTCCGCTTGTGAAACAGATCATCCTTTCCCATTAAACATTCCAATGAAATTGTTTTCAAATGGTTTTACATAAGGCAAGCTTCCATAACGACCGGAAAGGTAAGCCTGTTCTAGGTTCTCACGTCCTTTTCGAGGGCTAAAATCAGCTAGAGGGTACAGTTTACTGACATTTTGATTGTCTTTCTCGCAAAACCATATTTGATCACGTCGAAATAAGGCTTGGTTCAGAATTGAAGTCTCATGTGTTGTGAATACCAACTGTGCATTTTTCGGGTTGGTCTTACTGTTGTTAAACAGATTAATGAGATATTTTAATAGTAGAGGATGCAAGCCGACATTCAATTCATCGATAACAAGAATGTACCCTTTTTTTAGACTGTCAATCCAGGGACCTGCAAGAGAGAACATCTTTTTCGTGCCATGTGACTCATCATCAATATCAAACAGCTCTGCCCTTCCTTCCGTATCGATATGTGATGTCATAATTTCCAGCAACTGCTCATCTTTCATCTCATGTTTAATTTTTTCCTTTATGAAATGCGGCATATTGTCTGGCAAGACCGAATAATCAAACTCATTTTCTTTTACAACAATATCATCTATGCCCAAATCGGCTGCTTGCAGAAATTTCATGACATGTAATTTTTCAATCCCATTTCTTTGACATAGCGACGCAGTAAATTTTGGACTCCAACCCGCCATATTTGCAGTGCGCAATGTATGCTTGAACCAAATATAGATTGGCCTTAGTTGATTGCTATTCAGTTGTACAGCTGTTGGAAGGAACAAGGCATTTTCCCTGGTCAATTTCTTCCATAACTTTTTCTCGCCTATGAGATTGTTACCAAGCTGCCAATCATGGTCGCCAACTGACTCATTCCATTCCCTTGTTAGCCATTGCTGTGGTCTACCCTTTGGATAAGACAGTAACCACTCTTCAACGATTCGGTCTTGGGTAGTAGCAAAGCCATATTGATAACGGACGTTATCAATGATAAAAACTTTCTCGAACATTTAGCGATCGGGTTGGGATGGCCGGTCTTCATGGTCAACGATACTGCCTTATAGTATATGCGGGAGCGAAAACTGTCGTTGCGAGCGCTTGAGAAATTGCAGTCGCTATAAGGTCAGCGATTCCCCGACTCGAAACAGTGTGGATAGCAATTGCAGCGGCTTGATTTGCCTCAAACCGGACATTCGTCGTGCCCGAATCGGATTGCTGGAATGGGAGCTTTGTATGGTTTTCTGGCCGAAAACGGTCTATTTGAGCAGACGCTGATCGTCAGTAACGGTGCTAGCCAGTTCAAGATTGGTCAATCGGCCAATTACTGGGTTTACCAGGAGCGACTGTTTCAAAAGCTCTGGATAGGACATGAGTTCAAGAAATGCTGATATGAGCAGGCAATCCGTCAGATTTGGGACGATTATCGCGCACTAGTCGAATATCGGCGAGCGAAGCGCGTAAGTCGAATTGATCGCCGAGTTTCAAGAACTCTTTGGTCAGCGTACTGACTACCGGTTACTGGATGAGCAACTGAAACGCATCTTGGATAACCAAGCTGGTTTATTCCGGGAATGAAAGCATCCAGCAATCCCCCTGCATACGAACCGGATCGAGAATGATATTCGAGATTTGGTCACCCGCTACAAGATTTCCTGCGGGACGTGTAGAGATCGAGGATAGAATGCGCGAGATACGGCACTCAGCGTGAGTAAGACCTATTTATATGCAAGGTATTCCGTTGGTGCGGTATTTGTAGCACCGTTGCGGTGTTGCGGGTAGTTTGGAAGTGCCCAGACTGTCCCATTTGATCCATCCTCCACAGGCCCCCTGATCTAATATCGATGCCCGGTTCGGTTATGATTCACAACTATGAACACCAGCGTACCCAATACCTCGTCGACCGAACCGGAATGTCGCTATTACGGGCGCGACTTCAGTACCACCGAGATGACCGTATTGCGCGAGTTACTTGCCTCAGATAAGAACTACAGTCGCTGGAAACTATCCAAGGTGTTCTGCGAGCGCATCGGATGGTACAAAACCGATGGCGGATTAAAGGATATGACGGCCCGTTGTACCATGCTGGCAATGCATCGGGATGGCATCATCACCTTGCCACCGCCCAGACAAAAGCTGATTCCACGCAAGCCCATCGTGTTTGGTATAGAAACCGATGAGCCAGCCATTGCGATACCTACGAGTCTGCAACAACTGCAACCCTTGCAGTTCCAGATCGTACACAGCGCAATGGACGAGAGCAAACTCTGGAATCAGTTTATTGAACGCTATCACTATCTCGGCTACAAAACCCTGGTCGGCGCCCAGATGCGCTATCTCGTTACCGATCGAGAGGATCACCCGATTGCCTTATTTGGCTTTTCTACAGCCGCCTGGCGGCTCGCTCCACGAGACCGCTGGATTGGCTGGACCGACCAACAACGGGAACAGAATCTGCCCCGGGTAATAGACAATCCAAGATTCCTGATCCTGCCCTGGGTCTGCGTGCCCAATCTCGGCTCGCATCTACTCGCGATAATGAAACGAAGAGTACCCTTTGACTGGTACCAACGCTATCATGTTACCCCGGTTCTGATCGAAACATTCGTGCAAATTCCAACCTATACGGGATCGGTATACCGCGCATCGAACTGGATCCATTTGGGCGTAACCCAGGGACGAGGTCGAAATGACTGTTATAGGCGTGCCGATAAACCGAAAAAGGATATCTGGGTGAAACCCTTGCAAAGAAACTGGAAAAAAATCCTCAACTCTGGATAATATACCCATGGCCCACTAGCAAACCAGAAAGTTGCCTCTCTTACATATGCCCCTCTGATGTTGTCTGCAACATCAGCGAGAACCTCGAAGAGTAATTGTAATCAGATGATTGGAGGATGTCCCGACAATCTTTCCATCAACTGCTTCGCTTGCTCCTTTTGTTTTTCAGAACCTGCTTCACGAACCTCACTGATGTATCGACTTGCGATGTCCTTCTCACCTTGCTGAAGAAAATATTCTGCGAGCTCAAGAGCCAAATCCAAGCTATCTGGCGAATCCCTATGTACTGTTTGAGAAGCGTTTTCGGAAGGAGTCTCTGAGCCTACAGTATTCGATTTGCTTTCTCGACCACTGCGTATGGTTAACACCAAAAGCAAAACCGTACCGAGGAGTATCCCAACAAGAATCCAAGACTGGATATTCAATGCAAATCAAGCTTGCTTATGAAAATAGCCATGGTGTTATCTTGCGTCTTTCCTCCTCATAATTCCTTATGAGTTCGGCTTTCGCCAGAGTCATTCCGATATCATCTAACCCCTGAAGCAAAGCTTCCTTACGAAATCCATCGATTTCGAAACGAATCAAGGACTGATCTTCCATGATGGTCATTAATTGTTTGGATAAGTCCACACGAATTGAAAAGCCGGGAGACATTTCAACTTGGGAGAACAAATTATCAACCACTTTGGTATCAAGAACGATCGGCAAAATACCATTTTTAAAACAATTGTTAAAAAAGATATCGGCAAAACTCGGGGCGATAATGCATCGAAAACCATAATCCGACAAAGCCCAGGGCGCATGCTCTCTTGATGACCCACACCCGAAATTATCTCGAGCTAACAAAATGGAAGCACCTTCATATCTTGGCTCGTTCAATACAAAATCTGGATTTATTGGACGAGAACTATTGTCCTGATCTGGCTCACCATGATCCAGATAACGCCATTCATCAAACAGATTTGGACCAAATCCTGTTCGCTTTATTGATTTCAGAAACTGCTTTGGAATAATCGCATCGGTATCTACATTCGCTCGATCAAGCGGCAAAACAATACCTTCGTGAACTTGGAATTTTTCCATACTCTAAAGCCTCGCAGGATCAGTGAAGTGGCCGGCTATCGCCGCTGCCGCTGCCATCGCAGGTGAAACCAGATGGGTGCGCCCCCCCTGACCTTGTCGACCTTCAAAATTCCGATTGGATGTCGATGCACATCGCTCTTTCGGCCTTAAACGATCAGAATTCATAGCAAGACACATCGAGCAACCTGGATTTCGCCATTCGAAACCTGCATCAATAAAAACTCTGTGCAAGCCCTCTTCCTCTGCCTGCTTCTTTACCAGTCCGGAACCGGGTACCACCAGTGCTTGTTTGATATTCTGTGCGACCTTTCGGCCTTTCGCAACCGAAGCAGCCTCTCGCAAGTCTTCGATACGGCTGTTGGTACAGGAACCAATAAAAATCAGATCAAGTGGTATTGAGGAAATAGGTGTACCTGGCTCCAAACCCATATATTCAAGAGCACGTTGCATACCCTCCTGTTTTATAGGATCAGTCTCTTGACTTGGATCAGGAACCGACTTATCCAAATCAACGACCATCTCCGGGGAAGTTCCCCATGTAACTTGAGGAGCGATTTCAGCGCCATCAATCACAATCTCATGGTCAAACACTGCGTCGCTATCGCTGACCAATTCTTCCCAATTTGCGACCGCTTTCTCCCACATTTCCCCTTTGGGTGCATAGGGTCTTCCTTCAATATAATCGATGGTTTTTTGATCAGGGCGAATCATCCCTGCTCTTGCTCCTGCTTCTATCGTCATGTTGCACACTGTCATTCGACCTTCCATACTCAGTAATTCGATGACTGAACCGGCAAACTCAATTGCATAACCAGTACCACCAGCGGTCCCAATTTTTCCGATAATCGCCAGAACGACGTCTTTTGCAGTAACACCATGACTCAAATGACCCTCAACACGAATACGCATATTTTTCGATTTTCGTGAAATCAAGCACTGAGTCGCCATAACATGCTCAACTTCGGATGTACCGATACCAAACGCCAACGCTCCAAATGCACCATGAGTTGAAGTATGAGAGTCACCACACACAATCGTCATTCCCGGTAAGGTAATTCCTTGTTCAGGTCCGATGATGTGGACGATTCCCTGTCTCGGGTCAGACATTCCAAACTGAGTGACCCCAAAATGATTGCAATTCTGATCCAGAGTCTGAATCTGCAACCTTGAGACAGGATCATCAATCGTTGCACTATCGACAGTAGTCGGTACATTGTGATCAGGTACCGCAACGGTTGATTCTGTTCGCCAGAATTTACGACCAGCCAGATGCAATCCCTCAAAAGCTTGTGGTGAGGTAACCTCATGCACCAAATGCCGATCAATATAGATCAGCGATGTTCCATTGGGATCATCGTGAACAAGATGCTGATCCCACAATTTATCGTAAAGTGTTTTTCCGCTCATATCTTTGACTAACTTTTTCCTTAAACATCAAAAATTTGCCACTCATAAGTCTATATATGTAGTAGCCAAGAAATTCATGATTGCCAAAACTGGTTTCAGGATGAATACATGGTTGCTAATTATATGGCAATTACCCCCTATCTCACTTCCCTTGATAAAATTCTTTCGATGGAGCAATATTCTGTAACGCCTATCTTCAGACAACAAAATTATGAAGTGAAATTCCCCATGAACCAAAACATGTTTCCTATGCGATACGCAAATAATTTATGAAAACTGCTGAGAGAAGTAGGTAGTTAACTAACTTTTGCATCATCCCAATGTATCTTCATACTCGTAAATTTCATTCTTTGTTTGGTCATGCAGGGGAATCAAATTCGGCCATCCAAGAAGATAATCAAATGGATACTCCTATTCTGGGAATCAACAGTCACAGAACCTATCCAAATTCTTCAAGCGATTAAGAAGAGTTAAATGTTAGGGAATTATAAATATAACTTAACAGAGGTGAAATCGTGTCGCAAGGCAACCTCAACCAGTTCGAAGGACGCAGAAAGTGAGGTCAAGGGGGTGCTGACTGCCCATATTGACTTTCATTATGGGGAGGATTGACTTTTGTTAAATTATGTATATGAGCTCTTCAGATCATAGTTGAGGAATTATAACATAGAATATCAAAAGGTTATTATATTAATTCTGGTTTTCTGACAGACACTATCTAATAATATGGTGCATGAACAGTCCGATAACAAATTGCGGTCGATCACAAACTCGGATTTCTGACACTATTTTTTATCGCTTAATGATTTAAACCCAGTATTAGGGAAATTCATCTGATGGTTTGGTAAATGCTTCCGACTTTCTTTAGGCGGAACTTCGACTCTCGATGAAGTTCCGTCTAGCAATTTGTCCAGAGCTCTGTATACAGTTGTTGCTGCTATAACTCCATCTTCACGAAGCACTTCCAATAGGAAGGTGTTCTTGATGAATTATGTACGGTTCGAATTGAATGTAAACTGCTTGTGACTCATACTCTAATTTTTATGAGTCACATTTTCTGCATCTGAATCCGTAATTCAATCAACTCATTTCGTTAACTATCAATGATTTCAATCAATTTCGGAAATGCATAAACTGCTGAAATATTGCCTCTTTTTTTTTCATACTCCGTTAATATGTCTAAATTTTTAAAGGCAGATAAAACTCGATTGGCAGAAGCACGGGGTATACCCTGATTATTTTTGAATCTGCTGGTTCGGAAAACTGGGTTATTGAATATCCAATCTAATGCCAAGATCGCATATTGGGAGCGAACGTTTTTCGCTACTTCTTCCTTTGTATTCTCGTACAATTCAAGAATCTTGTATGACTTTTGATAATTGTATTCTGCCTGTTTTCCTAGTGCTTCCAAGAAATACTTTATCCATCTGGTCCAATTCTTATCTTTCGATACTGATAACAACCCATCATAATAGGAGTCTCGATCTGCTTCAAAATAACTACTGATATTGAAAATCGGCTTTTGTAAAAGATTTTGTTGCCAGAGAAATAAAGGAATCAACATTCGCCCTAATCGTCCATTACCATCCAAAAATGGATGCAGTGATTCAAACTCTGCATGCAAGATAGCTAGTTGAACTAACTGGTCTGGATGGTCTTGATGTATGTACTTTTCCCATTTGCTCATTGCATCATCCAATTTTTGTGCATCAACAGGTACAAATTTGGCTTCATCAATTTTACAATTAGACGGACCAATCCAATTCTGGATTCGACGATACTGCCCCGGTGATTTGCCATGACCACGCAAACCCTGCATTAATATGATGTGTGATTCTTTAATTACTCTCTGGGATAAGGGGTATTTCTCTAATAGTTTTTCAGCTTTATTCATGGCATTGATGTAATTCAATACTTCTTGAATATCGAGCTGTCTTTCAGCTGACATTGGCACTCGTCCACCACCACTCTCAGACCTCAAGACCTCTATGACTGTTGTCTGAGTTCCCTCAATTCTTGAAGAAAATACGGCCTCTTGTACCTTTGATGGGGTAAGAAGTGAAAGTGGATTCGGTATTAGCCCCAAAATCCCATCATATCGGGCAATTGCGGCAGCCGTCGGGCCTAGTAAAGGAATCAAATCTGACCATTCAAGGCGATCATCAGGTGGAAACTCTCCGTCATGATAATAAACAGTCACAGAACCGATCGAAAATTTTCAATTGATTGAGAAGGGTTGCATTTTACAACATTTGCGTCTCATATTTTCTTTTTCATGAGCCACAAATTGATTTGCGTCTCATCTGTGAGTCACAAAACTAGTTAGGAAAAGTCCATTCTCAAAAATCAACGCATTGTCTGATAACATCCGTTTTCTGTAATTTTAATAGAATAGTCAGAGTCGAAAATCCTCGGTTCTAGTTGTGTTCTGTCCCTGATAGCAGTTATAGAGGTCATGATATGCCAATAATTCGTAAATCCGGCCAAATGATGATAACGCCTTGATTACTACTCATTCAAGATAATGGAACATAGAATATCGTGGTAATTGGTAATCAATATTCACGATCGCAAACAATTACCTAAACAGGATCACAAAACTAACCACGCCCAACAAAGGGCATCTGGTTTGCCATAACTGTCATGAATAACACACTCTCCTCAAGCGGTAAACTGTCCATATACAAGACAGCCTTAGCTACATTCTCCACATTCATGGTCGACTCGACTGCCGAGCTACCGTCTGCCTGCAATACTCCCGTCTCCATTCTTTTGGTCATTGGAGTTGCCGCATTGCCTATATCAATCTGACCACAGGAAATCCGGTGTCCTCGACCTTCCAGCGCTAGTGATTTTGTCAGTCCAGTGATCGCATGTTTTGTTGACGTATACGGCACTGAAAACAACCTTGGAGTGTGAGCTGAAATTGAACCATTGTTGATGATTCGACCGCCAATTGGCTGTTGTTGTTTCATCAGACTTACTGCCTCTCGAGCGCATAGAAAACAACCGGTCAAATTGATATCAACCACAGTTTGCCATTCATCAACACTCAATTCATCAATCGGCACAGCACGTGCGCCAATTCCAGCATTATTAAATAGTAAATCAAGCCTTGAAAACTTTGCTCCTATCTCGGAAAACGCCTCTTGAACCTGCTTATGTATGGAAATATCACATGATTTGACAAGATAAGCATTAGACTGAACCCTCGCCATGTTTACAGTCTCAATCAGAGGTTCAAGCCGTCTGCCCAAAAGTGCAACTCGATATCCATGTTGAAATAAAGCCAAAGCAACCGATCTACCTACTCCACTTCCAGCTCCAGTTACCAACGCAACTTTCGATGACTCAATACTCATCCGATATACTCGAAAGCGAAAGAATTAGACAAAGCTGGCACTAACATTGATGGACTCAACCCCTGAAAAACTATGCACGAATCTCTAGAGTATTTTGTGCTCGATGGCGCAAGGCGTGGTCCATCAAGGTTAAGGCAAGCATAGCCTCAACAATTGGTACTCCACGGATGCCCACACATGGATCATGTCGACCAGTAGTTGATATATCGACTGGTTTATTATCCAGGTCAACGGTCTTACCCGGCACTTGGATACTTGAGGTTGGCTTGAAAGCAACTCTTGCTATAACAGTCTGACCACTCGAAATACCACCCAACACTCCACCGGAATTATTCGATAGAAATCCATCGGATGTCATCTCATCTCGATGTGTAGACCCAAATTGGGAAATTGATCGAAATCCAGAACCAATTTCTACACCTTTAGCCGCATTGATACTCATCAATGATTTTGCAATATCGGCATCTAAACGATCAAAAACCGGCTCGCCCCAACCAACCGGCACACCCAAAGCTTCTACATGAACACCTGCTCCAAGGGAATCTCCATCCCGACGTGCCTTCTCGATCATTTTCTCTAGCTCTGGTAGGACTTGTTCATCAGTAACGAAAAAGGGATTCTTGTTAACAGCAGTCCAATCTCGAATTTCAATCGATCGCTTTCCTATTTGATATACGCATGCCCGAATACTCACGTGGTAATAAGTATTGAGATAAGCTTTAGCAATAGATCCGGCAGCGACACGTATTGCGGTCTCTCTGGCCGATGATCGTCCACCTCCTCGATAATCCCTAAATCCATATTTTTTGGTATAAGTATAATCCGCATGTCCTGGGCGAAAACGATCCTTAATCTTTGCATAGTCTCTAGATCGAGCATCTTCATTACGAATCAATAATCCGATCGGTGTTCCTGTTGTTTTTCCTTCAAAAACACCCGATAGAATTTCTACTTTGTCGCTCTCTCTACGCTGAGTGGTGAATTTTGACTGACCTGGCTTGCGACGGTCTAGATCAATCTGAAGCATATCTTCATTCAGTCTGAGTCCGGGCGGGCACCCATCAACGATACCCCCCAAAGCTGGGCCATGACTTTCACCAAAAGTCGTGACTGAAAATAATTTACCGAACGTGTTACCCGCCAAGTTTATTTTCCTGGATCAAGAATTACAGATTGTAACGGTTAGTCGAAACTGTTTGTACGATTTCTCATTTTCTTCAATCGACACTAGAGGATATCCAGTCAATTCTCAGTCACAAAGGTTGGGTTGAAGGCTGTTTCATGTTTGGCCAAAATCTCTGGATTGTTTAATCACCTGTGAATATCTTTTTGTGCACCGAATTTTTGATCGAGAAGCGAAATTGAAGGGTGATGCAGTTCATCTTCAGAAACAATCTCAGTCTCTTGAAATGCCTCAGCAAGCCATCTTTTAACTGCGTCACATTGACATACGGTATGGCAATATTCTTGACTGACCAAATCGAGTTCAATATTTATACTCAGGAATCGCATCACGACAGGTGCATACATCGAATCAGCGATGCCAAAACGACCAAATAGCCAAGGCCCGGTTGCTGCATATCGTTCACGACAAAAGTTCCAGATTTGCTGAATACGTTTGACATCTTTCATCACCTTGTTGCTGAGTTGATACTCTGGAAAAAACTTTCGACAATTCATCGGCAAACCACTCCTTAAAGCTTGAAAGCTAGAGTGCATTTCTGCTGACACTGAACGTGCAACTGCCCTCGCATTTACCTCTTCAGGCCAACCTTGAGTATCTGGATATGTTTCCGATAGATATTCCAGAATTGCTAGACTGTCCCAAATTTCAAGTAAGCCATCAATCAGAACTGGCACCTTGCCATGTGTAAAGCGTTTCTGAATTAACGGCAAATGATTGAGGGAAAGTTTTTCAATCTCTGCCTCAAGGTCATGATAGACCATAAATAACCAAGGTCGCATCGACCAAGACGAATACGTTTGATTACCGATGACAAGTTTCATAATCTTCAGAATTCAAATTCTTATTATGTCTTTAAAAACTTGGTAAAGTAGTTCTGCTGAGTGCTCTTGATCAGCGGATTTACTGATCAAGTCCTGACGAATTTCTAGCAATGCCACTCGCATATTATTTTTGTGTCCATGTTCAACATGTGCATAGCCTTGAGGTGAATGGCCGCTATAGGGCTTGTTATCTCCGATCTGTAATCCATCAAAACGATATAAGCCTTTCAGGAGTTGGTGCTTGACATTTCTTGGATACTCATCCCACATTACACCATAATGCCATGGGCGCCGCTCTCCTCCGATAATCGGCGAAAAGCTATGTAAAGCCAAAAGCAGAGGATCTTCGTGACAATCCATCATATTTCTAGCTATCTCAGCAAATTTTTTATGATAGGGAACAAAAAAACTATCAATGCGCTCTTGGCGAGTAGACGAATCAAGGTTGATATTTCCGGGAATTGGAATACCATCAGATACTTCAAGTATTAACGAGGGATCTTGTGGGTATCGATTGAGATCAATCACTAAACGGGAATAACTCGCCATGATCAAAGGAGCGTCAAACATCTCCGACAGTAGGATTGATACCTGCTTTGCCCCAACATCTAAAGCAATATGACTATCAAGGTGTTCCGGTTCTAATCCCAGATTTGATAGACCCTCTGGAATACGGTTTTCAGCATGATCGCAACCGATCAACAACGGGGTTTTGCCGTTACTATTATGAATATCATAGATAGGGGGTTCGTGAGGTTTGAGCATAAGTTCCATGTATTGATTCAATCAGACCAGTAGTATCAAGATTTGTCATGCGAAATCATATTATAGACTTTGGACTTTTTATTTGTCTTGCTGTAATTTGGAGTTCTTCCTTTCTACTTATCAAAATTAGCGTAGAAACCATACCACCTTACACGCTGACCGCCGGCAGACTCTGTATCGCAGCAATCGTGTTCTGGATATATCTGGCTGCAACCCGCAAAAAACTCCCTTTGAATCCAGAGGCCTTGATTCTTTATCTGGTCGTAGCGTTGCTTGGACATTGTTTTCCCTATACATTGATCAGTTGGGGTGAAACGCACATCAGTAGCTCTCTGGCGGCAATTCTGATGGGTATCATGCCAGTAGTGGTGGTACTTCTTGCGCATTGGTTGATTCCTGATGAACCACTGAATCGCATTAAAGCAATGGGCGTAGCCATCAGCTTTTTCGGGCTCTTGTTGCTGGTTGGTTTTGCTACGTTTTCTTACCTGCAGCAAGATATACTCGGGCAATTCGGTGTATTAGGCGGTGCGATTTGTTATGCCCTTTGCACAATATACATACGCCACCATAAGCCAACTGGAATCCGTACACTTGCAACCGGAACCATGACAGTTGGTGCTCTTATTAGCTTGATTTTCGCTTTTGTTTTTGAAAACCCCTTTTCTCTTGAACCGTCAAGCAGTTCACTCTGGTCAGCTCTTGCTCTCGGTCTTTTTCAAACAGCACTTGCTACCCTCATGTATTTTTGGTTAATAAAACGGCTAGGAGCATCCACCTTTTCACAGATCAATTATTTGATACCAATTCTTGGCGGATTGTGGGGAGTATGGCTACTCGGTGAACCTTTTAGCTGGAAGTTGTTTGGGTCACTAACAATAGTATTGTATGGTATATATTTGGTCCAGAAATCCAATTCGAAATCTCGGAATAAATACCAATGAAAACACTGAGGGCTGATTCGTTCATGTCCATGAAATCTCATTCCTTCTTCAAATTACTTGTGCAAAATGCGTACAACAAATATTCGAGTAAGTGATTTTCGTGCATATCTACTGGTTATAAATAAAGATTTCGATAATGGGGCTCAAAAATTCGAAACTCCTAACTCGC
>JAPOUQ010000066.1 GCA_026708585.1 Gammaproteobacteria bacterium | reverse complement strand
GCTACAGCATACTCCCCGAAAACAAGGTAACAGTGTCTTTTTGGATGAAAATTTTAAGCCTTACACTGATCAATGGTCTTTCCTGTCCGCTGTAAAAAAGATGACCCCCCAAGAAGTCGAAGTGCTTATGTTTGAGGCAATTGATCGCGGAAGAATAACTGGATTACAAATCCCAGTTGATGACGATAACAAACCATGGAAAATCAGACCATCCAGAAAGTCTCGCCCTATTGAAATTACAACACCCATATCGGGTGCTATAACGATTGTATCAGCTAATCAGCTGTATATCGACAAAATCAAATTATCACCACAACTTATCAATCGCCTGATACGTATATCTGCATTCCAGAACCCGGAATTTTATAAAGCACAGGCCATGCGGATGCCAATTTTTAACAAGCCCCGCATCATCGCCTGTGCTGAAAACTTCCCAAACCATATTGGACTACCAAGAGGTTGCTTAGATGACGTTCTCGCGTTATTGGGCGAGCTAGACTTGACTCACAAAATTATGGATAAAAGGAATCAAGGCAAAATAATACGTACAAAATTCCTTGGTAGTCTTAACAAAGACCAGAATTTAGCAGTTAATGACCTCTTAGTTCACGATATTGGAGTTCTATCTGCAGCCACAGGATTTGGTAAAACCGTTTTGGCTGCTCATATTATTGCGAAACGCAAACGTAACACTCTTATTTTGGTTCACAGAACACACCTTCTTGAGCAATGGATTGTGCAGCTTCAGGCTTTTTTGGATCTTGAACATATTTCTATTGGCCGAATCGGCGGTGGTAAAACACAACCGACGAATCAGATTGATATCGCGCTGATTCAGAGCCTAGTTCGAAAGGGAGAAGTGGATGATTGTATCGCAGATTATGGACAACTTATCGTAGATGAATGCCATCATCTTTCAGCGGTAAGCTTCGAATCTGTTACAAGACAATGTAAAGCAAAGTACGTTCTTGGGCTAACGGCAACACCGATACGAAAAGATGGCCTGCAACCTATCATATTTATGCAATGCGGCCCAATTAGGCATCATGTTGATGCTAAGAAACAAGCAAAAAAGCGTCCATTTAGCCATTTTATTGTACCACGCTACACAGAATTCAAATTGCCATCAAATGTCATACAACAATACGAGCGTCCACCGATTCAAACAGTCTACGCCGAACTCGCAAAAAACAGCAGACGGAATGAAATGATCGTAAACGATGTTTTATCAGCCTTGAAAAATGGGCGATCACCAGTAATTTTGACTGAGCGGAAAGAGCATGTCTCGTTTTTTGTGAATCGCCTTTCTGGTTATTCAAAGCACATTATTGCTTTACAGGGAGGCATGGGTAAAAAAGCTCATCAACAGATGCTGGAGAAACTTGACAGCATCGATGAACATGAGGAGCGAGTACTGATAGCAACTGGCCGTTACATTGGTGAAGGCTTTGATGATGCTAGATTGGACACATTGTTTCTTGCGATGCCTGTATCGTGGAAAGGTACACTTGCCCAATATTCCGGAAGATTGCATAGAATTCATCATAACAAGACCAAGGTACAGGTATATGATTACATTGACTATCGGGTCCCTACCCTACAACGAATGAGTGAAAAACGCATGTCTGGATACAGGAGTCTGGGATATGAAATTCAATCAACCTACACTGCTGACCACAATGACTAATTGCCCGAATCATTGCGTTTTCCAGCATTTATTCTTTTTTCTTTGTCGGCTTTAATATGTAAATCAAGGAGAGACCATTAACCGGCAATCGACCTGCTCTGTCCTCTATGAAACAAACTTACTGGAAGACATATAGCCGTCCAGCAGGACGGCAAATCAAATATTTTCTTGATAACAATGGCTTGTTTCATGCATTCACAAGATATCCGACATTCCTTTGATAAACCTTAGGCAATGATTTTGGAGGTAATCAAATCAATATTTGACTTTTTTACTCCATATTCCTCCGCAAGTTCAGGCCATCTTCCTAGAGCGACTCGGGTTTGTTCGATGGTGTTGTGAATCATCTTTTTCGGGAGTTTTGCTACAAGGCCCAGTTCCATGAGCTCAGATTGGCTCGGGGTCTTACCTTCGCCCATCACCGTTGTACTCTGCTCACCGCGAGGACCCGATGAAAAAGTCAGATCATAAGCCGGTGATAGTCTCCATTCGCCGTCTTTATCCATCAAGTAACTGAAGTTCTTACCATGATCATCTCGGTTATGCGCAAATACATTGAACACCGCTAGTCGAAACATTTTTTCCACTTCACGAATATCTCTAGTCAAGATCATTGTTAATGCCAGTAGATCCTCATAATCCAGTGATGGAACTCGATAGTCCGAGTGCAAAAGACCACATGCTGAATGCATATGCATCCGATTATTCTGTTCTTTATCAAAGCGTTGAATAGCAAAATATCCGCCGCCCGTTTGAGAGGGAAATAAGTGTACATCTGGCATCATCAAACCTGCATCGACAGCCATTAAGGAATAGACATATTCAATCGCCCCGGCATCAGCGCCATCACCCGTATTCGGAAATTTTACAAGCCATGGCTGATAGCCATCATCCATCTGATGCATTCCATGAATCACATCTTTCCTGTTCTTGTGAAATCCAATAATTGTTTTTGGCCGAGCACCAGTTGACGAACCACTGAGTGTCAATAATTGAGGGAGAAGGTCTCTGCCCTCTCCGGATAATACCTCGATAACTTGACTAGCGATCGCTTCTATTTTGATCCTATCATCCGGAATATCGTTTGAATGATCAGGCTCGTAGACGAGTGCACCCATGCCGTTTTGGCCAACATAAGCAAGACGATCTAATGATGATAGTTGTTGTGGTAATACACCGAGTGACCTCATTTTTCGATCTAGTAACATGCGTCCCCAACCATCGGGAAGACTGTCATAAAACACCCCGGGCAAACCTTCAAATACGGAACGGTCGAACGACTGCACACCTGTTTTCAAAGGCAATCTGATCGGAGATATTTCGAGACCTTTTTCGACAAAAGAACTGTCATATTGAAAATAGATTTTCTGTTCACGTATTGCCAGACGACCAACATGTAGATTGAAATCTTTCAGATGCAGTGAGACGTTAATTTGTGAAATTGGCTTGAAGGTCATCTTCTCCAACCTCGTTTTCGAGGTTTGTTTGGACGGTCATTCAATACATCATCAATGGATTCAAAATGCCCAGAATGATCTTTCAGAGCCTGCACAAATGTTTCAAGACATCCAAGTACCATCAAAATCTTCAAAAACGATTCCAGAGAGATTCGTCCCGTTTGCTCATACTTACGCAAAGTTGGCAATGGAACTCCCGATCTATTTGCGAGCCCGGCTTGCGTCAAACCTTGGCTGACTCTTATGGCTTTCACTTGTTCACGCAATTGTCCTTGCACTTTTGAAACAGAATAAAGTACTATCATAGTAATATATAAAAGAATTATTTGCAGTTATATGCTACTATAATATTAGTAGTAAAGCTACTATTTTTGCAGCTAATTCGAAATTGCCATCTGGAACGAAATGACACTATCCGAACTCTTCTTGAACAAAGTCATGAGCACATTGATAGTGCCAGTTTGTGTACGGTTTACCAAAACTCCTAAGTTGACAATCAGAAACATCCGGAATTCTGCCAGCATAGTATATGGTCCAAGGACCGACCGCTTCATCGGTCAATATGCAAAATAGGGAGATGTAATCTCGACCACCGAAAAAACAATAGGCCTAGGAATTCCATCAAACTGCCGCATATCCTTATATGTATCCCGGAGAGCGCGCGTTTATATGGCTCGACATTTCTGTCCTTACTGAACGTGATATCATATTTCGGCGTCAAAAAGTCGGAGCGAATCAGACCCCATCCAGCCGAAAGAATATATCGGGAATCGTAAGTACTCACCCATTATGGGGCGAGCAGTTACAAAAATTGAATTTCTCTCAATGAATCCGCGCATGCTATCAGATCCTGGCTGATCCTCCACGGCAAGACAGAGGATTTGCATATTACCGATCACTTCACTGACCTTACTCTCTAGTGGTAACTCATTGTCTCCCACTTCGGACGGAGAGTTGCTTCTACAAACCCAACTCGAATAATTCAGACCGTCTCTTCTGATCAGGGCTGTCCCCACCACTAGTCGAATCATCGATCCTCGAAGATTGCCACCACTAGATCGTTCTTGACCTTTGTGTTGTCTAAGACGATCCCCACAAAGTTAACCTGGCTCCAGCTTTCAGAGCATGGGTACCAATACGCACGATACGTGACCCCGATCCGCTGTCTTTTCGGAGTTCACCGTTTTCCATAAAGAAATAAACACCTCGATGTGGCCATCGCATTTGGCCGTGACAATCGGCCAAACGGTGAATTCCTAACGAAGAACGTTGCTCAAGCTCGCTCAAAAGTTCATAGAACTGTTTCACATGATCAAGTCTGGCCATTTCTTGGCCTGATTTTGTGTTCAAATCAACTTGCTAAAACGCTAAAAATAACTGGATTTATTCCGTAACTTTCGGGTGAAATTTCTGGTTTGAAAATCTTGTAAGCTCCATGACCATAGAATGACTATGTCAAATCATTGAAGCAGAATCCTGTCCGCCTCGCATATTTCACCTTGGTCAAGGCATTGTCCTTGCTCGAGTTAAATCTACTTTCCCATGTTGTGAGTCAACGGCTCAATACCTTGATCACGATAATATCGATATCGTCTTCGGCCGCTGTCTTTATCTCGCTGATCATTACTCACTAATTCAACCACTCGATCATACTGAAGGCTTTCCTCGCTAACTTGTTGATTCAAATTCACCAAAACTTCCGCTTGTTCATAACAATGTGTGTTGTGACTAATCTGCACTGGGTAGTCTTCCCAAGACAACTCGCTTTCCGGAATGATTGCATGCGGTATAAAACTGTACTGTCGAAATGTCCACAGCATCCGGTCCAGAGTTTGACTATTTTCCAGATCTTGAGTTCTCACCAAAACCTTGAGATTCAATTCACGAACTTTTTGAACAATACGGCAAGCAAATTGCAATTTGCCCTTTAGACCTCCTTGATTGAGAATATAAAAATCAACTTGAGACACGAACAACTACCCACCTTTACATAATTATTGCGTTTTCTCGTTAACTCCTGCTGCGACGAATTAAAAACTCCACTAGCATCGGAACTGGACGACCCGTTGCCCCTTTCGGGGATCCAGAACTCCACGCCGTCCCTGCGACATCCAAATGCGCCCACGAAAAATCTTTTGCAAACTCCTGCAGAAAACATGCAGCAGTCACTGCACCAGCGCCTCGCCCACCGATATTGGCAAGATCCGCAAAATTGCTCTTGAGTTGCTTGGTATAACTTTCCCACACTGGCATACGCCAAGCCCGATCATCCACGGCCTCACCTGCGACTAGCAATTCATTTGCTAATTCGTCTGAATTACTGAACAGGCCGCTTGCATGATGACCGAGCGCAATAATACAGGCACCAGTTAAAGTTGCGATATCAACCACAACCTCTGGCTTGTAGCGCTTAGCATAAGTTATGGCATCACACAGGATCAGTCTACCTTCCGCATCCGTGTTCAGAATTTCAATCGTCTTACCTAGCATGCTAGTAACGATATCGCCGGGTTTGTTTGCTGCCCCATCGGGCAGGTTTTCACTACTCGGGACAATGCCAACGATATTGAGAGGTAATTTCATCTCACTGGCCGCGATCAATGCGCCAAATACACTAGCACCACCGCACATATCGTATTTCATCTCATCCATTGCCGATGCTGGCTTGATCGATATTCCGCCAGCATCGAAAGTTAACCCTTTACCAATCAGGGCGACCGGTCTTTTGTTTTTTTCTGCTCCTTTGTACTCCATGACAATTAACTTTGCAGGCTCGACACTACCTCGAGAGACCGAGAGTAATGAACCCATTTTATGCTTTTCCATGTCTTTCTCATCAAGTACTGAGACTTTCAAACCATGACTTTTTGCTAACTCTCGAGCACGATCAGCAAGATAGCTCGGTGTACAAATATTGCCGGGCAAGTTAGCCAGTGTCTTGGTATAAGTTAAAGCATTGGCAATTGCCAGCCCCTGATCAATCCCTTTTTGAACGGCATCTTTGTACTTGCGATTAATGAAAACACCAATCTGAGCCAGTTGCATTGCGGGTTTTTCTCCGCTTTTAGTCTCCCAATATCGATATGTGACTTGATGCGTAGCTTCAGCAATCTGTTGGGCAAAAATGACTCTGTCTTGATCACCTATGTCATCAAGAATCGCCATATCGGCAGACGCGAGATTTCGATCCACTAGCACTTTAACAGCCGCCACAGCCGCCTTACGAAAATCCTGTACTGTTGTTTCATTTTGTATGCCCATACCAACCAAAAGAATGCGTTTTGCCGAGAGACCACGGATATCATAAAGTAGCAAAGTCGAGCCAATACTCCCATCGATATCGCCTCGCGCCAAAATTTGATGGATCTGCCCAGAAGATGCTTCATTGATTCTGTTCGCTGGTGGTGTTAACTCAACATCCTTGCTTTTTTCAGATTTTTTGTAGATTCCAACTACTATGCATTCGGACTTAGTCTTGAATAAGTTGCCTAATTTGATCTTGAAATTCATGGAAGTTCCGGTTTGTTATGATTTGAAAGGGAATTATATATTGAAGTAACCTTAAGGCTATTAGAGCAATTCTAATTCGATTATTTTTCAACTGATCGAATCAGAGCTGCAAGAATTTTACTAGAACGATTTTCGGTCATATAGAGAGGTATGGACAGATCAGACGGCAGGAGCTGAAATTCACATGAAAGTAAGTGATGACGAATCCCCAGTACCGACTTAACCAGTTCTCGTAACTCAGATTCGCTACACGACGAAATTCTTTCACGTTGCTAGTAATCAATGTTAATGACCTCGATGGGTGTCCGCTTGGCCTTGAGATCTTCACAGATTGACCCCGCAACCTTTGCATCAGCAACAGATGAAATCGCAAAATCACTGATAACATACTTATAGAGACTGGATATCAAGCCGTGGTGACCGGCAATGATCTGGTTTACTGTATTGGTATCAAGCAGAAACTTCATTGAAAGAAGTCTAGTTCCTTGCGCTCTTGAACGAGTAATTTTTCTTCTGTGGACAGAACTGCATCATCGTCAAGCGGCCCATTGTATGAAGACCATGTAGCCAATCCCAATTTTCTCGAGCCTCTTAGGTCGTAAAACGGAATGCTTTTGGCAATTGGACTGCTTGCGATCGGCCCGTCATAAACACTTTTGCAATTGCCGTTTCCGACATTGACGACCTCAATTTGACATGTATCATTAGTATATGATTAATTTGGGGTTTTGTCGCAATTTAATCCTTATCCATGTTTGACTTGGATGTACGCATCCTATAAAGAGTAAGTTCAGCGAACAGCACAGCCTGAGAGGCTAATGAACAAAATGCATATCACTTGCCAGGTTAAGAATGTACCATTGATCATTGCACTAGCGAGCGCGATGATCATTCAGACGATTGAAATCGTAAAAGCTACAGCTCTGATTATCATGAAAATCTGATCGGCACTACAGAAATCATTAGAGTCAATTTTCAAACAGCAGGTACAATCTCAATTCGTTTACAATTTGCCACATAATAAATTGACTGAGAATATCGCAATGGTTGATTCTGTGATAGATGCCGCAAATTGGTTGTTTCAATCGCGTCTGAAAAAAACTGTGCATGAAAATCTTCCAGATACCTGTTATCCGGATACGACTGAGTTAGCTTACCGAGTTCAAGATCAGTTGGTTTCGAAAATTATTTCAAGCAGAGATTCGCGAAGGATCGGCTACAAGATTGGTTGCACAAACCAACAAATTATGGAATTGCTTGGAACTGATGAACCCTTTTATGGATGTATTTTTAGTGATTCAACTTATTCATCAGATGCCATACTTTCAGCTTCTGATTTTACTCACCGCATTGTAGAAGCGGAATTTATGCTGGTTATGGGAAACGACCTACCTTTCTCGAATAAGCAATATGATGCCGAGAGCATTGAGCCTTTCATCGAAGCTCTGATACCAGCGATTGAAATAGTAGACCATCGATTCACCAATTTCACACAAGTTGGAGCGAATGCCTTGATCTCAGATAATGGCATTCATGCGGCCAGTATCCTTGGAGAACTTGATGTAGAGAAATGGAAGTCAATGAATCTCGCGAGTCAGAGAGTTAGATTATTCGTTAACGACACACTCAAGGAAGCTGGCACCGGAGCAAATGTACTTGGAAACCCTCTGAATGCTATGGCGTGGCTCGCAAATTGTCTTCAACTCCAAGGCAAGACTCTACAAGAGGGAGAATTGGTTTCTACTGGCGCATTCTGTCCAATATATAGTGCATTGGCTGGCGATAGGATCTCGGCCGACTTTGGTGTGTTAGGCAGAGTTAATCTCAAATTCCTGAGATGATACCGTTAATAAATGAAATTTATTTGATTGCAATATGACAAAACTAGCATTTTTTGAAGGTGATTTTGTACCGATTGAAGAGGCAAAGATCAGCATTACCACTCATACCCTACATTATGGAACCGGATGCTTCGCTGGGATGCGGGCGTGCTGGAATGAATCGAAACAACAAATGTATCTTTTCAGAGCCCAAGAACACTTTCAACGCATGTTGAATAGTGCCCGGTTTCTGTACTGCGAATTGCCTCATAGCAAGGGGGAATTGGAATCCATTACCATTGAATTGTTAAGACGTGAAAAATTCAAGGAAAATGTTTATATCCGTCCGATTGTCTATAAAGACGAGGGGGTGTTTCGAGTCTGGCTCCATGATGCAAAAGACAAACTTGCCATTTTCGCTATTCCAGCGGGAGGTTACTTACGCAATTCTGAGGGTATTAGTATGTGCGTGAGTAGTTGGAGACGAGTCGATGACACTGCGATCCCCGCGCGTGGCAAAGTGAATGGCAGCTATGTCAACAGCGCTTTAGCCAAAAGTGAAGCCATGTTGAATGGATTTGATGAGGCTATTCTTCTAAATCAGGACGGACATGTGTCGGAAGCCAGCGCCGCCAATTTCATGATTGTGCGTGATGGCAAATTAATCACACCACCAACAACTGCAAATCTATTAGAAGGAATCGTACGCCGGTCAATTCTGGAATTAGCTACCGCAGAGCTAAACATTCCTATTGAGGAGCGTGAAATTGATCGTTCTGAACTATATATTGCAGAAGAAGCCTTTTTCTGTGGTACCGGCGTCGGAATAGCATCAATCGGAAGCATTGATCATCGAACTGTCGGCCATGGTAAGCGGGGTGAAATAACGGCGAAACTAGATGACCTCTATCGGAAAATCCTAATCGGTGAACATGATGCCTATACACACTGGCTAACTCCTGTCTACGACTGATTCAGTGAATTTGCCTACTCACGAGAATCCGTTTCTCTGTTGATACTCAATGTGAAGATTTACATTCGCACATGTGGTTATAAGATTTGAACTTCACGCAACGTAACTTTCTCTTTTTGTAGAGTCTTCAATTGCATACATGGTCTCGATTTTTTTGATTGAATCTGCCAAGGCAATCAGCCGAACATTTATTCTGCAAAATCTGTTCTGAAACTTCAGTTATCGAATCCACCCAGAAAAGGTGATATAGTACCTATCTCTAACATAAATACAATCACGAGGAAAGTAATGAATAAAAATCCACCAATGATGCGAAGAAGATCATTTCTGCTTGGTATGGGAGCAGCAGCTGCAGGTATCAGCATTGCCCCAAAAGGTGCGCTCGCCATGGAAGACCCCACTGTCAATTTTTATAACTGGGATACCTATATTGGTGAGACCACGCTGCAGGATTTTGAAAATCAGACCGGGATCAGCGTCAAACTAGATCTCTTTGCAGACAATGATGAACTGTTTGCAAAACTCAAAGGCGGTAATCCGGGCTATGATCTGATTGTGCCCACCAATGACTATACAGAGCGGATGATTGAAGCAGGGATGTTACAGAAGCTGGATCAGAATATGATTCCCAACATGGCAAATATTGATTCAGCTTTCTTGAACCCTTTGCATGACCCTGGACGGCAGTACTCAATGCCCTATATGTGGGGAACCATCGGAATTGGCTACCGGAAATCCGCCGTCGATGGAACACCGGATAGTTGGAAATGGCTATATGACTCAGATAAATATTCTGGGAAAATCGCTCTCTTGGCAGACGGAAGTACCATCGTCCAAATGGGACTAAAATATCTTGGTGAAGCGCTCAATGAGAGCGATCCGGCTAAGATCAAACAAGTCGAAGAAATGGTGATTCGCCAAAAACCACATATCAAAGCATTTGCGGAAGATAACGGTCAAGACCTGCTGGCTGCTGGCGATGTTGATTTGGCGATGGAATGGAATGGTGATATCCTTCAACTGATGGATGAGGACGATGATATTGGTTACGCCGTACCTAAGGAAGGTGGCTTGCTTTGGGAAGACTCGCTTGCTATTCCGACTGGCGCACCTCACCCCAAGAATGCCCATCAACTCATCAATTACATTCTTGATGCAGAAGCTGGTGCTCTGATCGCAGACTACATCCAATACGCTACACCAAACGGGGCGGCGAAAGCCTTGATGGATTCTTCCTATACAGGTAATCCAGCGATATTCCCTCCCCCAGAAGTGATCGATAAACTAGAAGTGGCTGTATACAAAGGTGAAGATTATCAGCGCATGATCGATGAAACCCTGACCCGTATTCAAGCTGCATAACGGTGAATCATCCTATCGCACGGGAGCTTTGATTCCGTCTCCCGTGCGATAAGCGGACAACTTATCCATTGGACTATCGGAATCGCAAATCAAAAACGTTCTGGGTGCTCGGTATACCTCCGGGCATCTGGTTAACGATTTTTTTCATTATCCCTCTATCCTTGATCTGGCTATTTAGCTTTGGAGATAAACGGGGACTTATTGATATCGACTTGACTTGGACTATGGCCAATTATGCAAGGGCCATGGATCCTCTGTACTTGCAAATATTCTTGAAATCATTCTGGTTTGCGGGTATTACAACTCTTATCTGCCTTATTGTTGCGTTCCCCATTGCAATCGCAATCACATTTGCTCCTTCACGAGTCCGGCCAATATTATTACTTTTGGTCATTCTTCCGTTTTGGACCAATCTCCTAATACGCACGTATGCCCTGATTGCGGTTTTGCGTACCAAGGGTTATGTAAACATTGGTCTAGAGTATCTGTGGGATGGCATCAATGCAGTATTGATATTCTTCGGGATGGAGCCTTCCGGGTTAATTGGGGAGCGTTTTGTACCTGCTCCACTTCTCTATAACAATTTTGCAGTAGTTTTTGGGCTGGTCTATGTACATCTTCCATTCATGGTACTTCCACTTTATGCTTCTCTAGATCGTATGGATCGATCATATCTTGAAGCAAGTTTGGATCTTGGGGCAACGCAACTCAGGACCTTTGTTTCGATTATCGTACCTCTTGCAATGCCTGGCATAATCTCTGGAATAATCATCACCTTTATACCGGCTCTTGGATCATTCCTGACGCCAGATTTGCTTGGAGGCACAGACAGTCAGATGATCGCGAATGTCATTGAACGGCAATTCAAATCTGCGAATGACTGGCCCTTCGGTTCGGCTTTGTCATTCATCTTGATGTATGTCACATTCTTTGTGCTTGCAGCTCGGGCCCTGTTCTCAAAACGGAATTCAACCATGGAGTCCGGATAATGCGCCATTTGCTGCCAAAACGAAAATCCATCGGTCCTCTGGATTATATTCATCAGAGATGGATGAAACTAACCCTCGCCCTATCCTTTGTGTTTCTGTATGCACCACTGTTGATATTGGTAATTTTCAGTTTCAACGATAGTCGTCGTAATATTGTGTGGCGAGGTTTAACCTTTAAGTATTATGAGAAAGCTTGGAATAATGATGGGTTAATCGAAGCGTTTGCGAACTCCTTGACGATAGCGTTCTTTAGCACCATCATTAGCACCATACTCGGGGCCATGGTTGCTTTATTGTTATGGCGATTTCGTTTTACACTAAAAGGTGTTTATGAAGGTTCGATGACTCTACCAATAGTGATACCCGAGATTTGTATGGGGGTTTCAATGATGGCTTTTTTCTCCCGGGTGGGTTGGCCTTCAGGATTGATTTGGCCATTTAATTTGAGCGCAATAACCATTGCGCATATTACATTTTGTTTTCCGTTTGTAGCGGTCATCATCCGAGCACGATTGGCGAATTTCAATTTGGAATTCGAAGAGGCAGCCAAAGATCTGGGAGCAAGTGAATGGCAATTTTTTCGCGATATCATGATTCCGTTTATGAAACCTGGTTTGATTGCTGGAGCTCTGTTGGCCTTCACACTATCATTGGATGATTTTGTAATCACGTTCTTTACATCTGGCCCAGATACAGTCACCCTGCCGGTTAAAATTTATTCGATGGTACGTTTTTCGGTGACCCCGGAAATCAATGCAGCGTCAACGGTATTAATCGCGATTACTTTGTTATTAACAACCATTGCATTATGGTTACAGAGTCGTGCCGGTCAAAATCTTGGTCATTAAACTGCTTGCATCATGATTCAGGCAAAAACAGTTATTGAAATTCGCAACATCAGCAAGCGGTTTGGAAATGTGATTGCTGTTGATAGCAATTCCCTTACTATTAAGGAGGGTGAATTTTTTGCTCTACTCGGTCCTTCTGGCTGTGGGAAAACCACTTTACTACGAATGCTTGCTGGACTTGAGGTACCCACTGACGGAAAGATTCTCATCGATGGTGAAGATATGCAAGGCGTTGCACCGAATCATCGTCCGATAAACATGGTGTTTCAGTCCTACGCGGTATTTCCGCATATGACTGTTTTTGATAATGTGGGGTATGGTCTTAAGGTCACTGGGATTGCCGCTTCAACCATTCGAGAAGAGGTAATGGCTGCACTGGAACAAGTCCGGTTAGGTGGTTATCAGGACCGAATGCCTGATCAGCTATCTGGTGGACAAAAGCAGCGTGTTGCTTTGGCCCGGGCATTGGTCAAGAAGCCAAAAGTTCTGCTACTTGATGAGCCCCTGTCGGCACTTGACGCAAAGTTGCGTGAAGCCATGCAGTTAGAGCTTGTCAAGTTACAAAATACTGTTGGTATCACGTTCATTATCGTTACTCATGACCAAGATGAAGCACTATCTATGGCGGACCGGATTGCGGTCATTAATTCAGGGAAGATTGAACAAATTGCTGAACCACGAACTATCTATGAATTTCCTGCCAATCGTTTCGTCGCGGACTTTATAGGAAAAATGAATGTATTTGATGCAAAGGTTGCAAAAGAGGGAGACAGACTGGCCATTCAGTCCTCTGAAATCGGGCGTTTTTTGGTTTCAGACCGAAAAGATATCGAGCCAAATCGAATTAATGCTGTTGCTATCCGACCGGAGAAAATCCGTTTAACAGGCACGCGTCCGGATGATTCCTTGTATTGTACTGAAGCGAAGATTGTGAATATTGCCTATCACGGCAAAGAAACTGCAATTTTTGTAGAAATTGGCGAGAATACAGAGATTTCCTGCACTGTACAAAATTCCTCACGAAAGCAAGATATGCCGAAAATTGGTGATTTTCGTTGGCTTAGCTGGGAGGTTGATGATATGCTGTTACTTGAATAATTCTTCTTCAATATCGTCAAGACAGTCATGTTTGAACAACGATTGAGGGCCTTTTTGCATGAGTCATAACACACGAACCTTGTTGATATTTGATGGTCGCATCACTGTCCATTTGTATCCATTCATGCATACAGAAGCTCGTGCTTAATCCTATACAAACCGATTTATTGGAGCGAAACGAAACGATCATTTCTCCAGAATCAGGAATCCTTGAAGTTAATGATTTTGTGAAGAATCCGAATCAATGGTTTGAGCATTTTGCAACTGGACTTTGCTGGAACCGCCGCATGCAATCGCGACTGACTTTCACCTTTGGTTATGCTTATGATCCAGGCTATGGTTTGCGTTTCATACGAGTTATGCCGAATTACCTTGAGCCACTATTAGAAAAAATTAATCAACTATTCGGATTTTGGCCAAATAACTGTTTGCTCAATTATTACCCTACTGGTTCTCACTACATCAGTTTCCATTCAGATCTGGGAGAAGAAATGAAATCTGGGGCCGGTGTAGCAATACTCTCCTTAGGGGCGGTTAGAACGATGGTTTTTCGACATATTGGTAATCCCGATAATCAATATTTTTATTCGCTGAAATCAGGGTCTGTAATTTATATGAAAGATGAAATCCAACAGTCTTGGGAGCATGCTATTTTGAAACAGACTGGCAGGGGTCATAGAATTAGCCTTTCCTTTCGACATTTGGTAAATTGATAACATCTTCAAACTTTCTGAAAGGGACAAAAACGGAATAGTTCTAACCAACGAAAGCACATTCATCGTCTGAAAATGTGTTTGGAAATAAAGACGGTTTCCGTTCAGGCTGTAATAAAGAAAATACCGGTCAGTAGCAATGAATATCTGGAAAGGAAAAAGTAAAATTCGGATAAATTCAAATTTCTAACCATTGCCATGAGTAAACTACGCCTGATTCAATCTGCAGTATGTCCCTTTGCACAGCGCACACATATGTGCCTGCTCGAGAAATCCCTTGAGTTTGAAATCATCGAAATCGACCTGAAAAACAAACCAGCATGGTTCGAGGAAATCTCTCCCTACAGTAAAGTGCCGGTCTTACAACATAGGGGTTTGAAACTGTATGAGTCTTCAATCATTAACGAATATCTTGAGGACAAATATCCAGATCCAGCTCTATTGCCCAAAGATCCGGCCGAACGGGCAATGGCACGAATCTGGATCGATTTCGATAATGTAAAATTTGTCCCCACCTTCTACCGGGTATTACTAGAACAGGAACCGGCAAAACAACAGCAATTAATCGATGACATGATTGCTCAGTTCAAGTTCATCGAAAGTGAAGGAATTTTGGACAATCGAGATGGGATATACTGGTTTGGTAAAAATATCTCGCTCGTCGATATCGCAATCTATCCGCATTTCGAACGCCTCAGTGTTCTCAAACACTACCGTGATATCGAAATTCCACAATTCTGTACCAAATTGCTTGAATGGCTAGCTGCTATGAGAGAAAGGGATAGTTCACAAAAAACCGCGCACGATGATGCCTATCATATTCAGGCTTACCAGCCATATGCAGACGGTACAGCCAGTGGGACAACGGCGAAAGATATGAAAAAATAGGGAATTATTCTAATCCGAATTCAAATTACTTCTACTTTGAGCCAAACTGTTATCCCGCAAATTCTCTGAAGTTGCTAACTCGAAACTCGAATAGTTCGTCTGTTCATGACGGCTACCGGATTGAGGAGTAGAACCGCTATCAGAATTGAAAATAGCACTGCTCTAGTATCTGCCACCCCGAAGAACTCGCCAACCATTCTAAGTTCAAGTTATATCAAAACATATCTGTATAGCCTTTGACCGATATATTCCTACAATTGCTCCCCTTTTTTGCCTTGCTGGGCTGCGGTTTTATCGCGGTCTGGACTGGACTCTTGTCCGACACTGCAATCGCCAACCTGACTCGATTTGTATTCTATTTTGCTTTGAGTGCGATGTTGTTCGATTTTGCCTCGGACCTCCCGATTAGTTATATCTTCGATCGCCAGCTGGTGCTCGCATATTCATCAGCCACTCTGGCTCTGTATTGCATCATGACCCTGATTGGTCGAGTTCGGGGTTGTAATGTCGAAGAGTCCGCTATCGAGGCTCAATGTGGTGTGATCGGAAATACTGGTTTTCTGGGTTTACCCGTGCTGGTATTGATATTTGGCGATCGTGCTGCAGCACCCATTATGCTCGCTCTCTCGGTCGACTTGGTCCTGTTTGGAAGTCTGGTCGTTGCCATCCTATCGGCGAATCGGGATGGTCGTCTCTCACCCATGATGTTGATTACAATCAGCAAGGGGCTTGTCAAAAATCCCATGATTCTCTCTATGGTATTTGGTTTGCTCTGGTCTTTGCTTGGATTGCCCAAACCTAGCACTATGGCGAATTTTCTGGATTTGCTCGGTGCCGCAGCCACTCCTTGTGCACTATTTGCAATCGGTGGATCACTGGTCGCAAAAACCGCTGAAAGAGTTAGTGTGGCCGGCTGGATTTCTTTTGCAAAGTTGATTCTTCATCCTATGTTCGTTGTAGTCTCCACTCTCTGGATTTTTGAGGTAGATCCGTTTCTTGCAGCAATCGTGATCGCTTCATCAGCCATGCCAGTTGCCGGTAACGTCTACATTCTTGCTGAACATTATCAGGTTGCTCCGCATCGGGTATCATCTAGCATCCTATTCTCAACTATCTTCAGCATCATCACTCTAACTTTGGTAATCGGTTTTGTTTCTAGGATGCTCTGAACACTGTTTTATCAAACAGCAATCAAAACCAACCCTATTAGTTCAGAAACCGCAACATTCATGACCGTGTTCATTTTCTGTCTAATTGTCTTGTAAAACTGTAGCAATAATTTCTTATCATCCTCAAGATCTTACCTCTTACAATATATGAGATCGTAACCAATTGAGCAGATGAGACATGACATGAAACGACCCTTCGGAAATAGCTGGTTCGATACATTCCTAGCACGAAAGACAGCACCCAAAGTTCCAAACCGGGACTTGGCTGGAAAAATGGTGGTCTTCACGGGTGGCACAGACGGAATGGGACGAGTAGCAGTAAAACGTTTTGCTGAAATGGGTGCTGATATCTATCTGTTTGGACGCAATAACCAGAAATCCGAAAACGTGATTAATGAACTTCGTAGGGCAGGATACCCAGGAAAGTTCACGTTCGTTCGGTGTGATCTTGGCGATTTGGGACAAGTTCGCAATGCAGCGAGTGAGGTACTGGACCGATGTGAGCACATCGACTACTTGATCAACTGTGCAGGCTTAAATTTCTCAGAGCGCACACTGTCATCTGATGGCTATGAGATGAATTTTGCGGTGAACTATCTTGGGCCGTTCCTGCTGACCGAACTATTGCTTGAACAGCTCACGGCAACTCCTAACGCTTGTATTGTCCATGTAACTTCCGCTACCCAAGCTATTGCCAAGCTATTTTTGGATGATCTGCAGCTTGAAAAACACAAATGGTCCATGTTGCAATCGTATGCCCAAGCGAAACTCTGTATGATCATACATGCGCGTGATGTAGCCGCTCGACTTGCTGGCAGTAACACCACGATCAATTGCCTAAATCCGGGTTATATTCGTACAAATCTGGTTCGTCATACCAAGGGGGTAGAGCGTCTATTTGTCGTACTGTTTGGGAAATTGGCTGCCCCCACTTGGGTTGGCGCTGAACGCATTTTGGCTGCCGCCCTAGATTCCAGATATCTGGTTGAATCAGGCAAGTTCATATATGAAGATATCTTCTTGGAGCCCAATCCACTCGCTTTGGATGCTACGAATGTAACAAAACTAATGAAAATCAGCCATGAACTTACGGGGTTGATCGAAACAGATAACAAACAACAATAGGCACCCGGCATGAATTTTCTAGACCATACCATGATTTGGGCCAAGGGCGAAACCTTTGATATGTTATTACTTGCTCTGGTAGGAACCTTGCTTTTCGTGATAGCGGGGCTGTTGTGGAAATTCGCACCAACCCCGGTCGGACAGGCATTACCCATCCCTTTGTCTGTCGTTGCAATGATTTTCATCATAGCCGGGATGGTCAGCAATTGGGGAAATTCCAGTAGGCTGGCCCAGTATGAGAGTGCGTATGAACAGTCTGCGGCCAGCTTTGTTCATGCAGAAAAAGCACGGGTGAGTGCGTTTGAGGCTATCTATACTTATACAATCATCGGTGCCGCTATAGCCTTTGCAATAGCAATAGTCCTGTTCCAGTTATCGGAGAATGAGACGATACGCGCCATTGCCATAACGCTGGCGCTGATTGGCTTATCTGGATTAGTTATAGATATGTTTTCGAAGGAACGTGCAACAACTTATGAGCAGGCAATCGATGCTGAGATCGCTCGATTGAATGCCCTGACAAACGACACCCGATGACTTTTCAAAGACGCGACAAGAGACAAAACTGGTAATTCGAATTGCTCGAGATTGACCGGTAATTAATGTTGCCATTTAAAAGCTAGGTTACAAACCGCTAATTTCGAATGAAAGCCTTATCATTTATGGGCTAGCGCACTTTACCTCTCGGTGAAATTCCGATTAACAGGTTATTATCAA
>JAPOUQ010000028.1 GCA_026708585.1 Gammaproteobacteria bacterium | reverse complement strand
ATTTTTTTCCTATCGAATGATTTCATTCATTATCAATCGCATAAAATTCGACCACCGAACAAGAATAACCGTTTTTTCTAATCAGAATGCCATTGCTCCCAGGGGAGCCCCAAGGGGAGGCTCGATTGTATGGTGCTTGGATGGCAACCTCACAGTATGCAGAAAATGAGATAGAACAGAAACTGATTACGAATCCTCTTGCAGATCCGCCGAGATGACGCGATGGACAAACTGATTGACTCAGACGAGTAGGACAGTTGCTGAAAGCTTTTCAAGATCTTCTGTCAGCCTATCGGATGGTATAGTCAGTAGCCATTTCTCGTCGGCTGGATTTAAGCGATTGTGGGGATGCCGGTACAGAGATATGTGAGACTTTTCCAGCCTTGAAGGCTAGACAAATTCAGGGATGAAAATGAGGGGATGCTTAGTCTCGCTGGATTGAGGGGATCGGGTTCGGTTATCCATGTGTTTTACAAAAAACCCATAGAATCAGATCCGTGCAGATTATATCCTCAAGAATCCCGATTATACGGTCGATTCCGAAAAGGAGTAGAATCCTACGCTAAGGAATTTTTACAGCGGTATTTCACAATATCGAGGACTATATTTTACTAATACCGAGGTCACGTGCGATCCACCGATAGCTACTCCCCTCGTCCATGAATTGAAGGACTTTTGGCACCAATCGATCCGCTTTCAGCCGTTGATCTGGCTGCCGACCAAGTTTAACTCCTCGTTTTCGAACAGCCAGCGGCTAGACCGGATTTCACATGCTCGCTGATTAACCCCGTTCGAATTGAACACGCCGGCCAGTACGGTCGCCATCATACGCCCGTGGAGCGTATTGAGTTATAGAGACATGCCATTTAGTGCAACGACGGAGACGTTCCAGCTAACCATTTGATGGAGCCTAGCTAGAAATCCTGTGTCGATCAGTCCCAGCGTGAGACCTCGATAACAGGTGTAATTCCAAAATAATGATCCTAAAAATTCCTTGAATGAGTCTTTTTCAGAGCAGAGTCCGGTTAAGTCGGAGGTCAATAGGGTATCCCAAGATCCGATCTGATTTTCTTTAATTCGTTCTGGAATCGATCGATGATCGAATGAAGAGTTGTGTGATCAGTTGATTCAAATCTCATAATTAATGAAGGAGTAGTGTTTGATGCACGAACCAACCCAAATCCATCTTCAAAGTCCACTCTAAGACCATCAATTAACGAAACCTCAGCATCTTCAAAAACCACCGAATGAACGAGTGCATCTACGATTTTAGAAGACTCTCCCTCTTTGAGATCAATCTTGATTTCTGGAGTATTGACAGTATCAGGTATCGCGTCAAAAATTTGTCCAGGCGTTGCATCTTCCTTACTGAGTATTTCACACAATCGAGCTGCTGCATAAATTCCATCATCAAACCCCTCCCATCGATCATTGAAGAAAATATGCCCGCTCATTTCACCCGCCAAGGGTGCACCACATTCTTTCATTTTTTTCTTAATAAATGAATGACCAGTCTTCCACATAATTGGTTTACCACCAGCTTTCACGATCGATTTGGCCAGTAACTGGGAACATTTCACATCATAGATAATTTGGGCCCCCGGAATTTGTTTAAGTACCGACCACGAAAATAAAATCATTTGTCGATCTGGCCAAATAATTTGTCCACTAGGAGATATAACACCTAGCCGATCTCCATCACCATCAAAAGCAAAACCAAGGTCTGCACTTGAGTTGCGTACCAAATGGATTAAATCCTTAAGGTTTTCCGGTATGCTTGGATCCGGATGATGGTTCGGAAAATCACCATCAATCTCACAATAAAGCTCAATTACTTCTAGTCCCAATCTTCGGAAAATATCAGGGGCGATTGAGCCGGCTACTCCATTACCACAGTCGATCACTACTTTGTAAGGTTTTTTGAGTTGGATATCGTTGATAATGGAATTGACATAATCAGAGCGGATATCCATTGTGGAGAGTTGACCCTGTCCAACTGAAAAATTTTTATCTAGCACAAGATCCCTTAGATTTTGAATTTTCTCCCCTGCAAGCGTTTCCCGGTTAATCATCATTTTGATTCCATTGTACTGGGGGGGATTGTGGCTACCAGTTATCTGGAAACCTGTGCCATCTGAAATTCGAGATGCCGCATGATAGAGCGTAGGGGTTGGAACTACACCTACATCAATCACATCACAACCTGTTGATAGGAGACCCGAACATAATGCCTTAGAAAAATCCGGGCTGGATTTGCGTCCATCACGCCCAATCGCGGCGATGTGACAGTCGAGCATTTGCATGTTTGTGCCTAATGCACGACCAATCGCATGAACGATCTCGGTATTTAATGTTTCGTTAACTACCCCCCGAATATCATAAGCTCGAAATATTTCATGTGGTATGGACATTGAAAATTCACGCAATCGGTGTATCAACAAAATCCAGCGGACTCTTGATGCACCTCTTCTATGATCAAAATTTGACCTCGAAGACCCAGCCAAGTTTCATCACTGGAATTACGAGGGCACTGGGAAAATCCAGACATCGCAGAATGAATCAAAAAGCAATCGATGTTCACGCCAACCAATGACAACTATCTCCTTACATGAGTAGAACATTGCACTACATTGTGACTGCTTGACTTACCAGTACGAATAAACCTGCAGTCTATCGGTTTGAATCACGATATGTTTAGAATTCGCATATATCATATTAGGGCCTGTAATAGGTTATCTAGGGAACGTTTGTTATTGATTCAACTTATACCGCAGAAATTCTTTGCAACTTAATCGTAACACGAGATTCGGAAATAGTGATTAAGCCACCAATTGGAACGGGTTTTTCTAGACATTTTTAGTATAACTTTACACATCTGCTGTACTCTTTCCACTTGATTATTCAATATCGGGATGACCAAGTCAAACATTAATAGATACCTGGGATAATTCGATACTTTACCATTTTTTTATACTTAGCCCAATTCTCGGGTCCATACTTCTCAGAACAGAATTTATCATCATCAATCTGGCGTAAGAACATCATGCAAATAATAAATATCGTATATGTCCAAGCCCAAGGATTATTCGGATAACCAAACATGAAAACTACGGCTATTGCGAGCATTGCCTCACCCATATAACTGAAATGTCGCGCAACACCCCAAAAGCCACTACAGAGAATCTTGCGGTCTCCTGCATCAATCACCTTCGGTTCGATGATTCCAAGAAATTTTCGTTCCGGCCAGCGTTTAAAAGTATACTTCTGTAAGCTTGTCAAACGAGAGATGCTCCAACCGGTAACAAATAAGCCTGCCGTGCCGAATAACCAAAACACAGTCCATTCGTGTGTATAACCAAAGTCAGTTAATAAAGCATAACTCTCATGAGCAGTCGAAAAGACTTGCCAATGAAAATCAGGGTGAGGTAGAGCGGCCATACCCCATAAAGGCATAGTGAACATCCATCCATAAACGATCAGTCCGCCCCAAAACAATTTAAAACCCAATCCCTCATGAATCAAGTCAAAGGTATAAAGCATCGCACGCTCAAATATGAAGTAATCGAGTATGTATAGGCTAAATAATATTGAATAGATGAAGACTCCGGGGTTTGATGCATAACCAAACTCCTGATAATGCCAAACTGCCGCAGATAGCGCATTTAACGATAACATGCTACCGCCTACGACATATAGATACATTTTGACGTCGAAACGCTGATTGAACAACGATATCTCATGTACACGACCTGTCCAGAAATCTGTGATGGGCGTACTGTCCTCACGTTTTGGCTGGGTATAAACAGTAAGAATCAGAAAGATGATTGAAAAAATAGAGCCGCCCGCTACTGCATAAATTGTGGAGCGATAAAACCAGTCATGGGGCAAGCCAAAGAGTTCAAACGCCCAGATGAGCAAAAGAACCAAATATACCAAAAGCCCATTTAAACGATAGTGACGAGGTCTACCCGTTTTCGAATCGATAACATATCCAGTAACTTTTTTCACGGGCAGAGTCATCTGCAAGAAAAAAACCACTACAAACACACCCAGTGGAGTAAAGAAACCAGCGATTGCCTCTCGGGTAGAGAGTTCAAATAGATGGGAAATCCCAAGCCACTCAGACATGATAGCAACAGGTTTCTACTTGCTCCATGATCGTATCCTTGAAAACTGCTACATGGCGATAGACAGAAACTGATTCTTAATCAGGTGTTGAAAGCATTTCGATGCAAGCCAGTAGGAGAGAAATCAATTCACTCGGTGAATTGCCCGCTTGTCAACTGCCAAGGCGGCCTCATGGATTGCTTCGGATAGTGATGGATGAGCATGAATGGTTCTTGCTAAATCTTCGGAACTAGCCTGATATTCCATCGCCAATACACATTCATTAATCAATTCGGATACATGCGGACCGATCATATGTATGCCAAGCAATTGATCGGTCTTTGCATCTGCAATCATTTTGATGAAACCGGTTGGTTCTTCCATTGCTCGAGCACGACCGGTGGCAGCAAACGGAAAAGAACCAACCCGAATATCACTCCCTGTTTCCTGCAACTCCTGTTCTGTCAATCCAACCCATGCGATCTCCGGTGAAGTGTAGATAACCCATGGAACAATATTGAGATTTACGTGCGGCTTGCCCCCCGCTATTCGTTCAGCAACTGCTATTCCCTCTTCCGAACTTTTGTGGGCGAGCATAGGCCCTCGAACGGCATCCCCAATTGCCCAGACATTTTCAATATTGGTCCGACACTCATCATCAACCAAAATGTACCCACGATCATCAACACTGACTCCACTATCTGCGGATATCAACCCTTCTGTAGCAGGTCGCCGCCCAATAGCCACAACTACTCTGTCCACTTCAATTGAGGAATCAGTTTCGTTTTTGCTATAGTGAATATTCAACCCCTCCTTGGATTTGGACAATTTGTTTACCTTGGCCTGCAAGCAGATATTCAAACCTTGCTTGGTAAATTGCCGTTTCGCCTCTGCGGCTACTTGATGATCTGCCAAAGCCAGAAAATCATCTAATGCTTCCAACAAGGTGACCTCCGAACCCAGTCTATTCCAGACACTACCCAGTTCGAGTCCAATCACTCCAGCTCCAATTATTCCCAATCGTTTTGGAACTTTTTCAAAATTTAATGCTCCGGTAGAATCCACGACAAATTCATGATCAAATGGAATATTGGGAAGATGGGATGGTATTGATCCTGGGGCAAGAATAATATGTCTCGCCATAAGTGTTCGGCTAATTTTCTCGTTTTCATCCAACACGTTTACCGTATTGTCCATAGTCAATCGACCGAAACCATGAATAGAAGTAACCTTGTTAGCCTTAAATAACTGAGCTATACCCGAAGTCAACCCTTCAACAATTGACTCCTTTCTTTGTTGCATAGTATGAACATCAACTGATGCTTTTGTGGTCTTAATGCCATGAGAAGGGAATGAGTGAATCAATTTGTGATATTGCTCTGTTGATTCCAACAAGGCTTTTGATGGGATACATCCGACATTGAGGCAGGTGCCACCCAATGCTGGCTCTCCCTTATGGTTGATTTGATTGTCAACACAAGCAGTATTCAAGCCAAGTTGTGCACAGCGAATCGCTGCCACATACCCCCCTGGACCGGCACCAACAACTAGAACGTCAAAACTATCAACCATAATTCTGTTTTGTTACTAACAATCGAGAAGTAACCTTGCTGGATCTTCTATCATGTCCTTGATCGTAACGAGAAACTGCACAGCTTCTTTTCCATCAACAATCCTGTGGTCGTAGGACAAAGCCAGATACATCATCGGTCTTGCCTGAACTTGACCATCAATAACCATTGGTCTTTCCTGTATTTTATGCATGCCCAATATGGCACTCTGAGGAGGATTAACAATCGGTGTCGACAACAATGAACCAAATACACCGCCATTCGTGATTGTGAACGTTCCACCAGATAATTCGTCCATGGTGATTTTTCCGTCACGAGCTCGAACGCCATAATCATTGATTTGTTTCTCAATGTCCGAATTACTCATCGACTCGCAGTTGCGTAGAACTGGTACCACAAGACCACGTGGCGATGCGACTGCAATACCTATATCCTGATAAAGATGACGGACAATATCAGTTCCATCGATGTAGGCATTTACCATTGGAAATCGTTTCAAAGCAACAACACTTGCACGAACAAAGAATGACATGAAGCCAAGCCTTACCCTATGGTTATTTTCGAAAGCTTCCTTGTATTTCGCTCTCAACTCCATTACTGCTTTCATGTCTACTTCGTTAAATGTTGTCAGTAACGCAGCTCCCTGTTGTGACTGAATTAGACGATTGGCGATGGTCTGTCGTAGTCGACTCATCGGTTCTCGGATCACTTCTCTAGTACCCTGTGCTACAGGCTGGCTTGCTGTTTGCTGGGAATCCGCCAAGGCTGAAACTCCAGTAAAAGGTGTCTTATCCCCAGCCTCACTGATTATCGGTTCATTGCTTGGCGTTGAATATTCAAGGGCATCTTGTTTTGTAATCAAACCATGTTTCCCAGTGCCAAGTATTTTGGAAGCATCCAGACCTCGTTCATCAACGATACGTCTGGCCGCAGGACTCAAGCGAATATCTTCGGTATCAACTGAGGGTTCTTTTGTCAAATCAACAGAGGATACTTCGGTTTCTACCGTACCTGGGGTTAGTTTAGCAAGTACCTGCTCGGCATTGACGGTACTGCCTGGTTGTTCAAGGATTTCTGAGAGAACACCATCTTCAGGAGCCGGCACTTCTAGGACTACCTTGTCGGTTTCTACTTCGACCAGAATTTCATCTCGCATTACTGAATCACCAGCTGATTTATGCCAGTCCAGTAATAATGCATCTGACACCGACTCGGGTAAAATGGGTACTTTAATTTCTATCATGCGGATATCTTATCAAGTGAAGTTGCAGGAGCTATTTTATATTCAAATACCAAGAACTAAAGTTCTTCGAGAGACAAAGCAGCATTAACAATATGCTGTTGTTGCTGGATATGAAGTTGATAGTATCCGACAGCCGGTGATGCGGATTCTTCTCGACCAATATACTTCAACCTCTGTTTTTGTTTCAAAAGTCTGGAGAGGGGATAGTAAATCTGATACCAAGAACCTTGATTTTTTGGCTCTTCCTGACACCAGACGATCTCTACAGCCTGTTTAAATTGCTGCATGTTTTGAACCAATTCACGATCTGGAAAAGGATACAGTTGCTCAAGTCTTAATACTGCGATATCGTTGATCTTTTTCAGGCGTCGTTGCTCTAGTATATCGTAGTAAACCTTACCGCTACAAAGGACAACCCGTTGTACATTTGACGAATCAATATCATCAATCTCGCCAATCACAGGTTGAAAACTACCCTTCGCAAGATCGTTCGTTGTGGATACAGAAAGCTTGTGTCTGAGTAAACTCTTTGGAGTCATCACAATCATGGGACGGCGGAAATTTCGCAACATCTGTCTTCTCAATAAATGGAAGATTTGGCAAGGAGTGGTCGGGTTACATACCTGAATATTGTTGTTGGCGCATAGTTGCAAAAATCGCTCAAGTCTCGCTGAAGAATGTTCTGGTCCCTGCCCTTCCATACCATGCGGAAGAAACATAACAAGACCGCAGATACGTCCCCACTTTGGCTGACCACTCGAGATAAACTGATCAATAACAACCTGAGCACCATTCACAAAATCTCCAAACTGACCTTCCCAGATGACTAATGCATTTGGCTCAGTGGTGGCATATCCATATTCAAAACCTAACACGGCTTCCTCCGATAGTAGGGAATTGATAACCAGAAAATTACTCGGGTTATCAACAATGTTGTACTGCATAGGAATGTGTGTTCTTGGAATTTTCTGATCATGCAAGGTTGCATGTCTATGAGAAAATGTGCCTCGGCCTGTATCCTGTCCAGATAATCGAACAAGATAACCTTGATCAAGCAAAGATGCATAAGCCAGCATTTCAGCGCAACCCCAGTCCATAGGTTTATCTCCTTGTGCCATGGCAATTCGGTCCTCAAGGATCGACTGTACTTTTGGGTGAACTGTGAAATCATTGGGTGATCTCGAAAGAATCTCGGCCAATTCTCCTAGCCGTTTGGTTGCCACTTGCGTATTCACATCTTCACGCCATTCTCCACCGAGATAAGGTTCCCAGTTGATGGTTACGAGTGCCTTGTTCGGGTCAATAATCTGACCAGCCACTACTTTTCCTTTGTCAAGGCGGTCACGATAGGCCTTGAGCATGACTTGTACATCCTTTTCGGTTGTCAATCCATCGTCAATTAGGGTTTTTGCATAGATTTCCCTTGGTGTCTGGTGTTTCCGAATAATGCTATACATAACCGGTTGGGTGATGCTTGGTTCGTCTGCCTCATTATGTCCATGTCGACGATAACAAACGAGATCCAAAACCACATCTTTTTTGAAATTCATGCGATATTCCATGGCCAAACGGGTTGCATACATAACCGCATCCGGGTCATCACCGTTCACATGAAAAATTGGAGCCTGAACGAGTTTCGCAACTTCGGTACAGTACAACGTAGATCGGGCATCTAGGGTGTTCGTTGTAAATCCAATTTGATTATTCACAATAATATGAATAGTACCGCCGGTTGAATATCCCCGTGTTTGCGCCATGTTCAGAGTTTCCATGACCACACCTTGCCCCGCAAAAGACGCATCTCCATGCACCAAAATCGGCACTACTTTGCTTCTGTCTGTATCCTGTCTTCGTTCTTGCCTAGCTCGCACTGAACCCTGAACGACTGGATTAATGATTTCCAGATGCGAAGGATTGAACGACAGAGCGACATGTACATTTCCGGCTGGAGTTTTAATATCGGAGGAAAACCCCTGATGATATTTGACATCGCCAGTGCTAGTATTGTCGATTTCAAAATCATATCTTCCTTCAAATTCGCTAAACAGTTCTTTGGGAGATTTTCCCAGTATATTGACCAATACATTCAATCGACCTCGGTGTGCCATACCGATGACTACTTCATTAACACCTTTGGCACCGAACTGTTGAACGAGATCAGCTATCATTGGAATCAGTGAATCGCCGCCCTCCAGAGAAAACCGTTTTTGACCTACATACTTCGTATGCAAATATTTCTCAAGTCCTTCCGCAGCCACTAATCGCTCAAGCGTTTTGAGTCTTTCGTCGACTGTACAGAAATCTTCCGGAAATTTTGATTCAACTTTTCGACACAACCATAAGCGTTTCTCTCTAGAATTAATATGGTTGATTTCATAACCGATAGAGCCGCAATAAACCTTTTGTAGGAAGGATAGTATGTCTCGGAGAGCCATTCTGCCTCCGGGTCTCATGCCACCAATATCAAATTCGCTGTCGAGATCATTCTCATTTAAATCGAACTCAGATAAGTCAAGTTCGGTCGCTTCACCTCTCGGCATAATTCCAATTGGATCAATATCAGCACGCAAATGTCCTTGCATGCGATAGGTCATGATGAGTCGGGCTACTCGTTCCTGCTTATGTTCAGCTGTTTCAAGCCAAGTTTTTGAACCTTCCAGATTGATCTCACGTGGAACAATAACGGGAAGCGATTCAAAAACGGTGCGCCACTGTTCAACTGTAGTATCGGAAGAAACTGCTCCTCCGGTTTTCATGGTTTCGGAATACAGCGATTCGAGATAATGCATATTTCCGCCGCTTAGAAAGCCCAAGTCGGATAAATTGCCGTTATCATTTTGTTTCATTTGTTAGAGCTCCACCGTATCTGCGGTCAATTGCATGTCTGAATTACCAAAACTTAAGTATACAGAAATTCGACTGGCTTTATCCCAATTCTTATTTTGTAGATTATATACATGATATTGAAAATCAGACGATCTCATCGTTCATTTCATGGCTTAATAGGGTAGTTAAACCAACACCTTTCGCTTGCAGTTGTCCAATCCCAGATGCCAATTAATTGAGGACTGCATATATGCTTCGTATAATCAGTATGAATTACTGGTTATACTCTGCAAAACCGCCTGCATTTTTCGTTTTTCTTAAACCGTACTTGTGCAGGTTCTGCAGGTCTGGGAAGTTTAGACAGGATGGAGATTTCGATTTCCTCTGCCTTGTAAACGAAATTTATTGCTGAAAAGTCCAACCGGTGTTCCGTATCTCCCAATACAATCCAAACCTCGCTTTGATATTCTTGTTCGGACTCTTCACCGTGTCTTTGGCAGACAGGATCAGACAGGGAATGTCGATATGGTCAATCAAAGCGGTACTGGCCTGATTCGCGATTTCTCGGTTAATTTTACGTTGTCAGATACTACAAACATTGGTTCATCGTCTATCAGTTTTTCATATCTTTGAAATAGATGCAGTTTTTTGCAGGGGCCATCTGAACAATTAGTTATACCTTCGATTCATCGGCTTTTTTCAATCAAGTAACACTTATAATGTGCGTGTTATTGATTCGAGATTTTTTGATGACTCCGAGCAGTTTTCAAGAACGTTACAGTCGGCAAATCCGGTTACCCCAAATTGGCATTGAAGGACAGGAGCGACTTCGTGATTCCTCAGTTCTAATTGTCGGTATGGGGGGATTGGGCTCACCAGTCGGTCTATATCTAGCGGCCGCAGGTGTTGGTACCATAAATATCGCTGATTTTGATCATATTGATGAATCCAATCTTCAACGACAGGTCATTCATGAATATGCGAATATTGGACAACACAAAGCTGAATCTGCAGCAAACCGATTACGAGCTATCAATCCTGATATACAGATTGAGACTTTAAATTATGCTCTTGATTACGAAGATTTTATGGAGCAGGCTCAAGATGTATCTCTGATCGTAGATTGTTCAGACAATTTTCCGACCCGTTTTGAATTGAATGATGTTTCAAGACAAACACAAACCCCGCTGGTTTCGGGTGCTGCAATCCGCTGGGAAGGACAAGTCACTTCATTTGATCCCAGAAATCCAGAAAGCCCTTGCTACCAATGTCTATATCCAGATCGGTCTATTGAAAGCGCTACCTGTGAAATGGAAGGTGTCATTGCACCTCTAGTTGGTATTATTGGTAGTATGCAGGCAATGGAAGCGATAAATGCACTTCTTGGAAACCCTGCTTTATGTGGTACTGTATGGTTATTCGATTGCAAGACCATGGAATGGCAACACATGAAGTTGAACCGAAATCCTACCTGTTCCTGTTGTGGAGTATAGTCCGCGTCTGATCTGATCTGCTCAGCTAATATGTTTCACAACTTATCGGTTCTGTCTTTGCAACCGGATTCAGGTTCCCACTGACATAACAAAAACCAGCCGCTCGTGAGAAAGAGCTTCCCACGAGCGATGATTGTCCTCTGTGTTTGAATATTGTTTAACCCAACCAAATAAATTCGGGCCATTCTGCTCCGCCTAGATTACCAAGGGGAATATTGGGCACACCCATGACATTGGAAGCGATAGCATCATTGATATTCGAGAATGCGGGAATTACCATACCACTGCCATTGTGAATGAGAGTCTGCATTTCACAGTACATTTGCTCTCGTTTTTCTGGGTTCGTTTCTGCCAAGGAAAGTTTCAGTAATTCTCCAAGTCTGTCATTATTCCAATGGGTATCATTCCATGCAGCTCCGGGTGCGAATTGAATAGCAATCTGGGAATTTGCGGTAGGCCGTGGGAACCAAGTCACCACATTGAGAGGCTCCTTTAACCATACAGCACCCCAATAACCATCAGCTGGTACTTTTTTGATATTGAGCTTAAATCCAATTTTTGCGGCATTAGCTTGTGCGAGTAAACACATATCCTCTAAACCTGATGCCACCGGAGCGATATGGAGATCAGCCGATTTATGTCCTGATTTCTCAAAATGGAATTTTGCCTTGTCTGGGTCAAATTCACGCTGTGGAAGGTTTTCACAGAAATCCCTTCCATGAGCAAACATGATAGGCGTGTCATTACCGACAGAACCCTTATTGCGAAGTATCTTTTCGACAATACGCTCTCGGTCCTGAATATACTGCATGCCCTTGACGAAATCATCATTTGCGCCTGGTTCTTTACTCTTCAGACAACAAATCCCAAGCTGAACAGCAGCCGGTGTTGACAATAATTCAGCGCCATCGGTGGATTCAATCTGACGGAAGGATTTCGGATCAACTGCAACGATCAACTGGACATCACCAGCCAACAATGCATTGGTACGTGCGGCAGGATCGGTAATTCCGGTAATTTCAATATTATCCAAATTGGCCCCATCTCGCCAGTAATTTGGGTTTTTGCTGTGCACTGACTTGATGCCTGGCTCAAATGAATCCAGAACAAAGGGACCGGTTCCAATACCATCCCCAGTCGACCCATTCTTCACAATCTTTGACTGGAAAAGGCCCATCAAAATTGGCAGATCCGAATTCGGAGAATTCATCTCTACCTTCACCTCATGACTATTGACTTTCCTCCATTCCTTGACAGAACTGAGGACCGATTTGATCGTAGAGGTTGAATCTTCTGCTACATGTCGATTCATGGTGTAAACAACATCATCAGCCGTGAATGGAGTACCATCATGAAAGGTAACACCCTTGCGTAACTGGAAAGTCCACTCCGTAGCATCAGCATTAGAAGACCACTCGGTAGCCAATTCCGGTTGAGGAACAATTCCCTCCCCTAACTGACACAGGCCATTGTATGTTGCACGGCCTCTGGAATAGTCAATCCAAGCAGTGAATTGCTGAGGGAAAAGCTGATCATCCGGGCCATGAGTATTTGCCGCAACCCGAACTGAACCCCCCTTTTTTGGTGTCATGGCCATTGCTTGACCGCCTGTACTCAATAAATTCTGTGCAGTCGCTAAAGATACACCAGTGACCGCCATGAGTTTGAGGACATGGCGTCTTGAATATCCAGATTTGACTGCGTCCTCTACCAGCGACTTGTCTTTCTCGGATAGATCAGAATAATCGAGTTTCCCCCTGATTTTCTGAGGCTCTATGATTTTTTTCATGAATAGTTTCCTCTTATGTTCATAAAATGAATGAATATATATGATACCGAAATTAACAACATTTTTCCATTCGATATTTGAACTCTGAAACAGAATTAAAAATAAGAGTATTTTCTACGTATAGTCAATTTCTTAAAGGAATTATCAAGAATATTTCCATATCATAATTGATTGGTATGGAAGAATGCAGATGCAGTGACCCTGTGTTTTTCCCTTACAGGGTTGTACACTATTCTTCTTGATCATTATCCAGAATTCGGTGTGCCGGTGAGTCCAAATCATCGAACTGCCCAGTCAGAACTGCCCAAATCGCACCGCCCACTATCAAGACTAACAACAATAAAGATAACGGAATCATGAGATACAGAATGTCCATCTTATCAATTCGACTTCACTGTCGTTTACGCCGAGTTGGAGACTGACCCATCCTCAATGCGTTACCACTCACAATCAGTGAACTAGTCGACATTCCTATAGCTGCCAACCAGGGTGGAACCAATCCAAATATGGCACATGGAATCGCTAGTAGATTGTAACCAAGGGCCCATGACATATTCTGAAGAATAGTCTTGCGAGTCTGCCACGCAACTTCAATTACTTCCAAGATCTCGGTTAGCCTACCATTAAGCAGAACTGCATCGGAATGAAGGCTAGTTAAATCCGAAGCCTCACCCATGGCGATGGATACATTTGCATGTGCAACCATAGGAGCATCATTAATACCATCCCCGATCACGGCTACCCGATTTCCAGCATTGATTTGTTCACGTACAAACTCGAGCTTTTCACTTGGAGACATTTCTGCATAAAATGTGTCAATTCCGGTTTCATGGGATACTCGCTCTACTGCATCCCTACTATCTCCAGAAAGGATAACCAAATTCAAACCCCTACTCTTTAACTCTTCAATAACATCTCTGGCATCTTCGCGCAGAGTGTCATTCAGCTCAAATCTTGCGACTACTTTTCCACCATGAGCCAAATAACAAACACTATTATCCGTTTCTGGTTTCCAATTTAGCATGTGATCCGATGCAGATACCGAGGAGCGAATGAATCGAGAAGAACCAATCATAACTTCTTCACCTCGATAGGAGCCAATAATTCCAGAACCAGTAACTGAAGTCAGATCCTCAATTTCCAGATATTCAAAATCTGCATTTTTCTCGATTGCATCTCGAAATGCTTTTGCAAACGGGTGATACGAATACTGATTAAGTGAGGCTGCAGTTAATAGAGCTTGAGATTCCTCCCAACCCTCACATAACTGGGTACCCTTCAATTCAAAAACACCCTTCGTTAAGGTGCCAGTTTTATCAAACACAATGACATCAAGTTCGCGTATACCCTCAAGGAACTCACTCTTTAAAGTAACGATACCTTGACGAGATAGTCTACCCATTGCCGCAATGAAAGCCGTAGGCGTAGCGAGTGAGAGTGCACAAGGACAAGCCACCACCAATGTAGAAATGACCACAGCGAGCCAAAGAGTTGAGTCAATCACCCACCATGCTAGGCCTGAAATAAAAGCCAAGACCAGAACAGCTAATATAAAATAGGACGCAATCCGGTCTGCCATTAATGCTGTTTGAGTTTTTCCAGTCTGTGCGGTTTCAGCTAAACTCAGGATCTGGTTGACCACAAAACCGTCAGTAGAGATAGAAACCAAAATGGTAATCGGAGATTCAAGATTCACGCTACCGGCGACAACCTGATTGCCTTCAGTCTTCATCACAGGTATGCTTTCTCCAGTTAACAGGGATTCGTCCGTAGTGGTCTGACCAGTCTGAATTGTTCCATCTACCGGAATAATCTCACCCGGCTGAACAACAATGAGATCACCAATTTCAATTTCACGGATATCGACTTGAACCGATTGGCCATGCATCAACCGCATCGCACTTTCCGGAATAGATTTTTCAATTTTCAGGATTGTCGCTAAACTCCGTCTTCTTGCCGACAGTTCTAAAAAGCGCGCGCACAATAATAATAGTACGAACATGGCAATCGATTCATAATAAATCTGACCTGGATTACCAATGGTTGTCCATGCACTACCGAAAAATGCGACAATCAATGCCAAAGAGATAGGTATATCCATACCAGCTTGCTGATTTTTCATATTCATCCAAGCTTGCTGAAAAAACGGCTTTGCACTAAACAACATAATTGGCACAGTCAACAACAGTGCAACGTACTCGAGCATAATTCTCAAGGACTCGTCCATACCATAGGCTTCACCAAAATAGAGCGCTGTCGCAATCATCATGACCTGCATGCCCAAAGCACCAGCTACCATTATTCTGAGCAAAGCTTGCCGACGCTCTGATTCGATTTTTAGTTCTTGTAGTCGGGGCTCATAGGGTGTGGATGGATAACCAATTTTTTTGAGCTGATGAACAATGTCACTCAGCGTGAGTAAACGATGGTCAAAACTAACGGTTGCCCGATGGCTAACAGAATTGACAGATGCCGTGCGCACACCTGGTAACTTAAGTAAGTTAGACTCAATCTTCCGAATACAACCACCACAGGTAATCCCAGAAATAATGAATACAACTTGAGTCAACTTATCATTCTGCCTAGCAAGATAACGTTCCGTTAAAGCTGGGGATAACCCGATGGAATCATCAAATTCAGTATATTGAGACTTTTGGTTGGACAAGACAAATTACCCTAAAAAATTGTTGCGCTTCTTTCGTATTAATATTACAATGTCTTCCTGAGAATTAGCAAAATAGATTAGTCTTTATGACTAATTCAAAGTTTTGCTTCTGATAATCCTATAGCAAGACAGGGATAATGTTCAAACACGTTTTTTCTATCTTCAGCCAACCCGATGCAGTTTGGAAATCCTTGCGAACGGAGACATTATCGGTTGCGAGTTTGTATCTTCAAGTTGTTATTCCTCTTTCCTTAATTCCCCCACTAGCCGGGTATTATGGCACCACCCATCACGGCTGGCAGGTAGGCAACAACCCACCAGTTAAACTGACTCCAGATAGCGCTCTACCGATCTCTATCCTATACTTTTTCGCTTTACTGGTTGCATTTTATGTCATTGCCCAATTGATTCATTGGATGTCGTCTACCTATGGGGAACGCCAACCTTTCGCCCGTTGTCTGGCTCTCGCGATTTTTTCTGCAATCCCGTTGCTCATATCCGGTATTGCTCAGGTGTATCCTGAGTTATGGATTAACCTATTAATTGGATTGATTGGAATGACATACGCAGTTTATCTTCTCTATCGAGGAGTGCCGATCATAATGGATATATCGGATCAACAAGGTTTTTTATTTTCTAGTGCAGTACTGGCTGCTAGTTTGGTATCGCTAGTCGCAACGTTGGCTGCTTCAGTCATTCTGTGGGACTTTGGTGTTGGGCCTGTTTTCACCTACTAAACATACCAATGAACGAAACAGTGAAATATAACGATAAGGTTGTTCAGCAGTTTGCCATAATGACTGTTGTATGGGGTATTGTTGGCATGCTAGTAGGGGTAGTCATCGCAGCACAACTTGCCTGGCCTGCTCTAAATTTTGATATTGCATGGCTAACATTCGGCCGGTTGAGACCTTTACATACCAATGCAGTAATATTTGCTTTTGGAGGTTGTGCACTTTTTGCTACCTCCTATTATGTAGTCCAGAGAACCTGCGGTGTAAGACTGTTTTCTGACTTTCTTGCTTCATTAACCTTCTGGGGGTGGCAAACCGTCATCGTTTTGGCTGCAATTACACTCCCATTGGGAATAACCACTAGCAAAGAATACGCTGAACTAGAATGGCCAATTGATATTCTCATCACGATCGTTTGGGTCTCCTACGCTATCGTTTTCTTTGGCACCATTCTAAAGAGAAAAATCCCTCACATTTACGTTGCAAACTGGTTTTTTGCTGGCTTCATCATTGCTGTAGCCGTTCTTCATGTCGTAAATAGTGCAGCAATGCCAGTTACCCTATTTAAGTCCTATTCGGCATATGCTGGTGTGCAAGATGCAATGGTGCAGTGGTGGTATGGGCACAATGCAGTTGGCTTCTTCCTAACGGCCGGGTTTTTGGGAATCATGTACTATTTTATACCCAAACAAGCCAATAGACCGGTTTACTCCTATCGCCTGTCTGTAGTGCATTTCTGGGCTTTGGTGTTCACTTATATCTGGGCTGGACCGCATCACCTCCATTACACAGCTCTCCCAGACTGGGCTCAGTCGTTGGGCATGGTATTCTCGCTGATTTTGCTAGCACCCTCATGGGGTGGCATGGTGAACGGCATCATGACTCTCTCCGGTGCTTGGGAGAAGCTGAGAACCGATCCAATCCTGAAGTTTCTGGTGGTTTCTGTTTCGTTTTATGGGATGTCTACATTTGAAGGTCCAATGATGTCGATTAAGACTGTAAATGCACTCTCACATTACACAGATTGGACCATCGGCCATGTTCACTCTGGTGCTTTGGGGTGGGTAGGATTCATCTCTATTGGAGCGATGTATTATCTAATTCCACGATTAGCCAATCGAGAACTGTACAGTGTTCGACTTGCGAATATACACTTTCTAGTGGCTACCATTGGTATCGTTCTTTATATCACTGCAATGTGGGTATCGGGAATTATGCAAGGGTTAATGTGGCGAGCGGTAAACCCTGACGGAACGCTGACCTATAGCTTTATTGAGAGTGTACAGGCTATGCATCCCTTTTATATCATACGTTTTCTGGGGGGGTTACTCTACTTAGTAGGAATGTTGTTAATGGCGTACAATCTCTACAAAACAATCTGTTCGCCGGTCACGATGATTCAGAATCAAAGTCAGACACAGACAGTAACGGGTTAAAATCGATGGGACTTCAGCAAACAGCAGAAAAAAACATCGGTATCTTGATTATTCTTACCTTGCTGACAATCAGCGTTGGTGGGCTTATTCAAATCGTTCCTCTGTATTTTCAGACAACTACTACCGAACCCATCACTGGTCTAAAACCATACTCCCCACTCGAGTTAGCCGGCCGCGATATCTATATCCGGGAGGGGTGTTACAATTGCCATTCCCAGATGATTCGCCCATTTCGTGCTGAAACCGAAAGATACGGCCACTATTCTGTTGCAGGTGAATATGTCTATGATCGGCCATTTCAGTGGGGTTCCAAACGCACTGGCCCTGATTTGGCTAGGGTTGGTGGACGTTATAGCGATGAATGGCATCGGATTCACTTGATCAATCCCAGACTAGTTGTACCGGAGTCAATCATGCCCGGTTATCCATGGCTTGAAGAGAAGTCACTATCGACCCTGAGCATTCAGCGCAAACTCCGAGCCCTGAAAGCGTTAGGAGTACCCTATTCGGATGAGGATATACAAAATGCAGCAGGTGAATTGCTCGGCAAAACCGAGATGGATGCAATGATCACCTATCTGCAACGTTTAGGGACAACATTTCAGGAAGCGCAATAATGGAAGTCTTTCATACCATTTGGACTGCTCTTTTGATGATTTTGTTTGTCTTGATTTTTATTAAGGCATGGAGTCGTAAGCGAGTTCAAGAGTATCACGAAGCCGCCCATATCCCACTAAGGGAAGACAGACCAAACTACGAAAGCAACAAAGATGGCTGACTTCACAAGTGAATTCTGGCACTGGTTTATTGCGATAGGAACGGTTATCAGCATTCTTGCGCTGTTCCCGTTGATACTCTTGAATCGTGGACATAAGCCAGAAGGTGATGTCGAAACATCTGATCATGTATGGGATGAAGATCTCACTGAATACAACAATCCTTTACCTAGCTGGTGGTTAAATTTGTTTATTATTACGCTGGTATTTGGGTTAGGCTATTTAATTTTCTATCCGGGTCTGGGCTCATTTCAGGGTATATTGAACTGGTCATCCAAAGGGCAGTATCAAAAAGAAATCGATACTGCTAAGGAACAGTTTGATCCAATATTTGAAGAATATGCATCGCTATTGCCTGCTGACTTAATGGAAAATGTCGAAGCCATGCGAACAGGTAAGCGTTTATTTTTAAATAATTGTGCTCAATGTCATGGATCGGATGCTTATGGGGCCCCTGGATTTCCCAATCTCGTTGACCAGGACTGGCAGTGGGGTTCCGATCACGAACAGATTTATCATACTATCATCAACGGACGTGTTGGCGTCATGCCTCCATGGGAAACTCCATTGGGGGGACCAGATGGTGTGCGTGATGTTGCTCATTATGTTCTCAACTTAAGTGGGCAGGAGCATAATGCTGAATTCGCAAGTGCTGGTAAAGTGAAGTATGACCAGCTCTGTGTTGCCTGTCATCAAGCCAATGGTTCCGGTAATGCCCTTCTGGGTGCGCCCAACATTGCAGACAATATCTGGTTATATGGCGGATCTTATGATGACATTTATCATTCAATCGCTATAGGACGAAATGGGGTCATGCCCTCATTCAATAATTTGCTTGGAGAAGACCGTGTCTATCTTCTTGCAGCTTATATACAGAGCTTAGGCGAGCAAAATTAGTTCTCATTCAATCTACCCTTTCACAGCGATCCTATGGCTGAGACACTGCAATCGAATCAGTCACAAGATTCAGCGGTAGAGAAATCGCTTTACGAACGTCGTCAACGAATTTACCCCAGGCAAGTTCGTGGTCTCTTTGCTTCGTTACGACTAACCGGAGTGATCGTCCTGATGGGAATTTTCTATGGCTTACCCTGGCTTCAGATCAATACCGGTGAGGTTGTTCGTCAAGCAGTCTTATGGAATCTGCCGGATCGTAAATTTCATATCTTTACTTTGACATTCTGGCCTCAAGATTTGATTTACTTGACGGCCCTGTTGATTGTTGCTGCACTTTCCTTGTTTTTCTTCACCGCCATTGCCGGACGTCTCTGGTGTGGTTATGCCTGCCCTCAAACCGTTTGGACTGAAGTTTTTCTGTGGATTGAAAGAAAAGTTGAGGGTAATCGTTCCCAACAAATAAAACTGGCAAACAGTCCCTGGACTATCGAGAAAATCATGAAACGGTCGGTCAAACATGGATTGTGGATTGTTCTCTCTCTCTGGACCGGATTAACTTTTGTTGGATATTTCACTCCAATTCGTGAGTTGTTTTATCGGTTTACCGAATTGCAGCTGGGAGCATGGGAAACATTCTGGATTTTATTTTATGGTTTTGCGACCTATGGCAATGCGGGTTGGCTTCGAGAACAATTGTGTAAATACATGTGTCCTTATGCACGATTTCAGAGCGCAATGTTTGATCGTGATACCTTGATTATCTCCTATGACAAGGAACGTGGTGAACCACGTGGAGCTCGAAGAAAGTCAGCAGACCCAGCTAGTCTTGGTCTGGGTGATTGCATAAATTGTACGATGTGTGTTCAAGTATGTCCGACCGGAATTGATATCCGTGAAGGACTGCAAATCGAGTGTATCGGTTGTGCGGCTTGTATCGATGTATGTGATGATGTAATGGATAAAATGGGTTATTCAAAAGGACTGATTCGATACTCTACCGAAAATGCCATGGAGGGATTGCGTACTCGGGTCTTGCGGCCCCGTGTCATCATCTATGCAACTATTCTGGTTACACTGTTAATCGGTTCAATCATCGGAATAAGTCAACGCCCGGTCATGGCTCTAGATGTCATTCGTGACAGAAATGTACTGTATCGAGATTTGGGTGACAAAATCGAAAATGTATTTACACTGAAAATTTTGAACAAGACTGAAATATCACAACAATACCTGCTTGATGTGAACAGCGAATTACCACTCACTCTATTTGCAGCTGACCCTGTTGTGAATGTCGCCGCAGGACAAGTTCAAGAGGTAGTGGTTCGTGCTCAGATACCGGAAAATAACATGCCTGCTGATGGTTTTGGATTTGAATTTCAACTTCAATCCTACAGGAATCCGGATCAATTCGTTACTCATGAATCTCGCTTTGTAGGACCTCGGCAATGATTGAATTCAGTCAAAACAGTCCATGGAGAATTCCCGCAGTATGGCTGATTGTTGGTATACCGGCTATCGCAGTAATTGTTGGGGCGATTGTTCTAACTTTATCTATTGTTAGTTACGACGGACTAGTGGTTGACGATTACTATAAGCAAGGAATGGGTATTAATCAATCCATCGAGCGAACGGCTCGTGCTAAGGAATTGGGGATTGAAGCCACCATTGAGTTTGCAGAAAATGCTCTAGTGGAAATCCAAATCATCTCGAAACCTGAGTACGCTCCGCCAGAAAGTCTTACTGTAGCATTCCGTCATGCAACCCGTTCCGGTTTTGATCAAACAGTTTCTGCTAACCGTTATAACAATACAACTTATCATTTGTATTTACCTGCGCTACTCCCCGGCAAATGGAATATTGAAATTGCTGCCGATGGCTGGCGAGTGAATAAGACCGTCAAACGGTAATTGATATCGTAGCCACACTCTGGTTACGAAACGTCGGCATTTCTCTCGATTCAGAATAAGGTTGATACGAAACGAATGAAATTACTCGAACGGGTGGGTTTATGATGAACCAGTATCAAAGTATAATGTCTACGAATCAAAAAAATGAAATACTATTGATTTTCAATGCAAGCTTCTCCAATCATTGATCATATCGTCGCCTGGCTGAAATCGTATTGTGCAGAATCGGGTAGCAGAGGATTTGTTGTAGCTGTTTCTGGTGGAATTGATTCAGCCGTTACCTCGAAACTTGCAGCCAAAACATATCTGCCTACCTTGTGCCTTGAGATGCCAATCCACCAGGATCGAGCTCAGGTAGAATGCGCAGTCAACCACATCAACCACCTTCGTTCCTTCCATTCAAATGTTGACAGTCTTCATATTAATTTGACTCCCGTTTTCAAAAGATTTGTCAAAGCGTTACCGAAAGTCGAAATTGGATTAGGATCCTCTCGTAAAGTAAGTTTAGCAAACTCACGTGCACGATTGCGCATGACTACCCTTTACTATTACGCAGCAATAAACAATTATCTGGTAGTTGGAACCGGGAACAAGGTTGAAGATTTCGGAGTTGGATTTTTCACCAAATATGGGGATGGAGGAGTTGATATCAGCCCCATCGCTGATTTGACAAAGAGTGAGGTTTATCGAATTGGTGATGCGCTCGGGATCAACAAAGAGATCATGCAAGCCCAACCTACCGACGGGTTGTATAAAGATAATCGAACTGATGAAGATCAACTGGGTGCTTCTTATGAAGAAATGGAATGGGCCATGTCTTACAATGAGGAAGGGACTGACCATTTGAGTAGTCGACAATTGAAGGTGTTAAAAATTTACCAGAAATTACACAAGGCAAATCAACACAAAATGAATCCGATTCCCGTATGCACCATACCGGATGAATTACGAATAAATGGAATTTAGTCCAATTAGGAAACCATTCATTGATGGTAATTACTAACGCAACAAATCAAAGATATAAACTATGAATGCACTCAATCCCGGAACGCCTTTCCCTGAACTCAAGGCTACGAATCTTGATGGAAATATCGAGAATATCGGTAAACCCTCAGAAGATGCTGAATGGCGAGTAATCGTTATCTACCGAGGTAAACATTGCCCTATGTGCACCAAATATCTCAATAAGCTTGAAGGATATGTACAGCAACTCAAAGATAAGGGGATTGAAGTCATTGCTGTATCTGCAGACAGTCGAGAGCAGCTTCTCGAGCATCTGGAAAAACTGGATATCAGTTATCCAATTTATCATGGCTTGACTCTGGAGCAAATGAAGGCTCTAGGATTGAGAATTTCAACACCACGATCAGAAACCGAAACCGATCACCGTTATGCCGAGCCTGGATTGTTTGTGATCAATGGCGAACTGGACTTGCATATTGTAGACATATCAAATAATCCTTTCGTTAGACCCGACATAGAGACACTGACAAGTGGTTTGCAATGGATTAAAGAGAATCGTTATCCAACTCGAGGTACATGGACTGAACACTAGCCAAGTCAATTATTCGTTCCAGCAAACCTGGGTCTGATATGCCTGAGTATTCACTATTCCGGTAAAAGAGGTGGGAATGATGAAACCATTAAACCAATCGTTCAAAGATGGTGAGAACAACCAAGTCTTGCTGGATATTGCTTACCGAATAGCGGAAACTGGAGTAAGTACAACCATCAGTGAAATTTACCGAAAACATGGAAAGGATGCGTGCTTACTGCCATTATCTGCTGTTTCTGCAGCTGGTAAGGTTTACCAGCAGAAAACATCGGAGGAAAAACCAATCATCGGAGTTTTGGTGGGGACCACCCCAAACCCAAAAATCCGCATTGGCAAGGTAACGAATCTAAAAACGATATCCCTGGACGAGATTGTTATCGACCAGAAAGAAATGGAGGTTTGCGCTGGAGCAGCGATAACGATTGATCAACTAAACCAAGCTTTAGCCGATCAGCTTTCTCCGGCCTATCGAGTTCCGGGGTCTGATTTGACAAGTTATGCCTATGCACAGGTCGGTTCCACATTTATGACTGGTGGCATGGGCCCACAACGAAGGTATTTTTCTGATAGCGTTTCACAAATCCTTTTGCACAATGGAACTCAACTGGAAATTATTGATCAAGGTCAGCTGATTCATTATGCAGGAACCTATGGGTGGACTGGAATCGTATGCGCAGTTCGTTGCAGATATGGCAAACTACCTGAAAATGAAATTGCATTTGCACTACCTGTTCACGATAATTCTCTCGAAATAGCAAAGTTGCTGGAACATCTTGCAAGTTTTTGTTTTTTCGAATTCGGACAAGATTTGACCACCAATTTAACCGATAAGTCCGATGTCATTATCGGCATAGAACATGTAACCTCAGGATCAATGGAGCCGTTAATACAAGATTATTCCGATAATATTTATGCAAAACGTGCTCGGCAATTATCCGAGAAGTGTAAGCAAATCAACGCTGATGGAGTATTATTCATAAATGGATGTTCAAATGATTCTATTGATGAATTCCTGAATTTGCTGATTGATGATTGTGATAGCGAATCAATATGCATTGGAGGCATTGATCTTGAATCGGCTGAGGTTTTTCGAACATCGAATGAAATGCGTGAACTTCGTGAAGCTATACCCTATGCAGCTCGCATGCGAGAACCGCATGCTGCGTATCGCTATAAAAACCATACCGATGCGAATGTTCGCCTGAATCACACTCAGGTCGCTTATTGTGCTGAAGCTCTGTGGGATAGTAACAAAAGTTATGTCAACGATATGGAGCAATTTATCAGAGAGACTGATGGGTTGAGTGGGGAGATCATTGTTTATGGACATATGAATCCGTTCGGAATCGACCCTCATAATAGATTGACTATGGCTGCCGACCAACTCGAAATGATGGATTCAGCGAAAGAATACGTGAATCAACTGCGTTCGGATTTCTACCGTCGACTTGGCGACATATGTGAGCAGACTGGAAGTGAACTGATTGGCGGTGAAAAAGGTGCGATTTCGGAAAGTGAAATTATTGATGCATTTGGTGGTCCAGATTCAACTCCCCCTAACCTAAGAAATAAATATCAGAAACAAAAAAATACCGTCTCATCTGCAGCGAGTAATTTCAATTGGAGAGCCCTTGATCTATATCGGAATTAATTTCATGCTTGATTTTTCATTTTGATATAGATCAAAATATTCCGAAGATCATGAATTTTCAACTCAACAAGAGAATGATGAAATATTTCAAATTTATTTCAAATTTTGAAAAAATTATTCAAATTGATGTCATAATCCAAAAATGAATGCTTACAAAATAATTCCTTCCAATTGGAGAAAAAAATGAAATTCAAAAAATCCTTAATTGCTGTTAGTTCAGCATTTTTCCTGTCAACTGTGGCTCATTCAGCTGATCAAGTGAATGTTGCCTTTTTCCTGGAATGGGCAACACCAAATCAGATTGCTAAGGTTGAAAAACAATACGATGATGCATTAGGTGTTCCAGTCAACTGGACAAATTTTGATGCAGGAACTCAAATGACGGAAGCGATGCTCGCCGGAGATATCGATATTTCATACAGTCAAGGCCTCGCACCATTCATTAATGCGGTGAATGCAAATGCCCCCATTAAACTCGTTTCGATAGCTGTGCAGTATCCTGCCAATGATTGTGTAGTACGTAACGGTGAAGACATCGATAAGAGCAATGCAAATGAGTTGGAAGGGAAATCAGTTGCCGTACCACTTGCAACAATGGCTGACTACAGTTTCCGTATGATGATGCGATCTTTGGATGTTGATGTTGAACAAATCAATGTTGTTGATCAGGTTCCTGCTGATGCTGCAGTTTCTCTAGCTGATGGTGCAGTTTCCATGGCTTGTGGATTTGGTGCTGATTCAATGAGTAAAATGTATGAGGTCGGCGAGCCGTTGATGAGCCTAGCAGACAAAGAGGCTGCTGGAATCATTAGTTTTGATGTTGTTTCAGTTACTGAAAGTTTCGCTCAGGAAAATCCCGATATGGTCAAGACTTTTCTTGAGGTTACCGAGCAAGCAAATATGGCATTTGCTGCCGATCAGTCCAAAATTGATGTAATCGCCAAAGATGCAGGTCTTTCAGTAGAATCGACCCAAAATCAAATGGCTGACTTTTACTTTCCAAGTCACGAAGAACAGTTATCAAAATATTTCAATGACGGCGGAATTGCGAGTATAGCGATCTCAGTCGTTGGTGGTGCATTTGCTACTCCAGAAAATCCTGCTTTGAGTGATTACAGCTCAGTTATTGATACTTCCTATATGCAGTAAACTGTGTCTTTGAGAATGAGCCGGGTATCTTGCTCGGCTCATTCGAGTCTCAGAGTATATCGTTGATACAGTTTTATCACGGCCCACCTTCCGATGAGTGATCTCATTACTGACAAACTCAATATGGTGTTTGAACTGCCCGACGGCAGTAGTGTCCATGCCTTGAAAGACGTAACCTTTACCCTGAAAAAGGGTGAACTCCTTTCAGTCCTTGGTCCTTCCGGTTGCGGCAAAACAACTCTGTTAAACATTGTAGCCGGATTCCTGCACCCAACTGGAGGAAGTATCAAACTTGGTGGAAGTATTATTGAAAAACCGGGTGTCGACCGTGGTATGGTTTTTCAACAAGGAGCACTCTTTGAATGGCTAACCGTTGCTGATAATGTGAATTTCGGTTTGCGCATGAAAAATGCTGATAAGGAAGAAACCAAGCAAAAAGTTGAAGAATGGTTAGATATTGTTGGACTTCAAGGCTTTGGAGATACCCCTACCTACCAATTATCAGGCGGGATGCAACAACGTGTAGCTTTAGCTCGCTGCTTAATCAATAACCCGGACCTGATCTTGATGGATGAACCACTTGGAGCATTGGATGCGCTAACGCGTGAAAAAATGCAATCATTGGTTCTGAAAATTTGGAAAGAAACCGGAAAAACCATCATGATTATCACGCATTCGGTGGAAGAAGCATTACTTTTGGGTGAGCGACTGTTTGTCATGGCTCCGAGACCTGGTCGCCTACATAAACAATATCGGTTGCCATTCGCAGAAATGGGGCTTGACGGAGATCCTCGTGAAATTAAGAATGAAGAAAAGTTTGTTCAAACACGAGAAGAAATTCTTACCATGATCTGGAATATGGAAGAAGAAATTATGGGCAAGGTTGAAGCGGCATAAATCGAAATTATCGGTGTTCTGAATGATGATCGTTGCTGTTCTATATATCGCGTTGTTAATCGTCTTCTTCTGGTCGATTCTTCATGGAAGAAAGGTCGTTCGAACGGAACGAACCGATGCCGTATTTGGAAACCCAATTCGAACGCAAGGGGGATATCACTGGGTGGCTTGCGGAGTATCGAGTCTCATGCTTGTCTGGTTTACATTTTCATGGGATGCTGGGCGAGCTTTTTTTCCAAATTCGGCAAATGAATTGTGTCAGGTTGCAAAACTAAACCGCGCTCTCAATCCTATTCGATCCGCCTTCCCTCTTGATAATCGCCATCTATTAGGTACTCGAATTCTCAGCCGGGATTTGTATCAGATTGAGTTATTAACTGAAGAACTGAACGAACTGGATCTGACGGATACAGATCGGGGAAATCTTCTATTGTTGATTGACGAAGTCCGGGAAGCACTAGTATTGCAGGCTAGTAGCGAGTTTATAGCACCTGACATACCGGAGAGATTTCAAGATATAGCAACCCGCATTGAACAACTCGCTCTAGACCTGCAAAACCATGAATTTCCGGGGCCGGTTGATGAGGCAAAAATGGCCGAAGCCCTTGCCCAACCCGGTTGGGGTGAATCGAGTACAGAAATTCCAGTATTACCAAAAACCCAGCGAGGACGTATTTTCGATGTAGCTGCTGAAATTATGGAAGGCATTACCGAGGATTTTAGTGAAATTCGCAACGATGGACCTGAGTTGACAAAACGGATTGAAAATATTCGTGAGAGGATTCAGGAATTAGAGGGCATAGCAGACCAAGAAGCATACAAGGAGGTTTTAAAAGATATTGAAAAAATTTCGAAACGAGTTGATGACTTTCGAGTATTTCCAACTCAAGTAACTCAAGGAATTGAAGCATCCCTGATACTACTTGAACAAGCGATGCAAGATAGACAAGGGTCCTTACGATTTATCGATACTTTAGTACTGCCTGGAGGAGATATTCTAGCCGGCAATAACGCCTGTTCAGAGCAAGGATCAGGGCGCTGGTTACCCAAACCTTCCGATACTCTGGCTACCTTTATTTGGATGGCTGATCCAGCACAAGGGTATAAGGGGTTCCCGCTCTTCTGGTACAAAATGAAGCCGGTTTCCGAGATGATAGACTTTTTAGTTCCTGATTCGGTTGCAGACTTGATACCTGGCGAGTATGGTCACCACGATGAAGAAGGAAATATCCATTCCAGTTTTAAGGACAGGATCTACAATTTTGCTTCCGGAGACTTTGATTCGTTTTCCGTGCCTGTGCCTACCGGGCACATTTGGGATTCAATCTTGCGCGTGTTGGCAGGTTTAATTTTAGGAATTTTGCTTGGTGTACCTTTGGGACTATTCATGGGTTTGTCTCGATTTGCAAAAGGGTATTTTGATCCACTTGTGGAGCTTTACAGACCTGTTCCACCATTAGCCTGGGCTCCGCTGATTCTGACCATCTTCGGCATCCAAGATGATGGAAAGATCTTCCTGTTATTTATGGTCGCATTTGCGATTATGGTTATTTCTGCACGAACCGGTGCAACGGGAACCCAACTCTCCAAAATTCATGCTGCACACTCTTTAGGTGCATCCAATCGACAAATTATCCAGCAAGTGATCCTTCCCAACTCGTTGCCAGAAATTCTCACTGGCATTCGTATATCGATTGGCGTATGTTGGGGCACATTGGTTGCTGCAGAAATGCTGGCTGGGACAACTGGAATCGGCTTTGTTGAGAATGTCGCAAGAAAACAATCAGATTATGAAATTATCTGGATGACAATTATCGTCATGGGGGTTTTGGGGCTTCTGTTTGATCTAATTATGCGTATTGTAATTGATAAGACGATACCTTGGCGGGGCAAGGGTTGAGGCGCGATACATGAACTTGGAATTTCGTATTCTCTTGAAATATTTACTATTTCCTTGTGTTCTGTTGTATTCATGTTTTAATCTGTTGAGTTCTGCTCTGAATAGTTTAACTTTTGATTAACCATGGATAAATCAGTAAATATAACCGTATTTCGTTGGGCCGGTGCATGGGGCCCGTTTAAAGTAAAAATTCCCTGCGGGGAGTGCTCTCTTACCAAAGACATTATTCAGGACTGTATTGATACTGATCTTCAAGGATTGGATGTGGAACTGGAATTACGAGACTGGCTGACTGAATGGTGGAAACCATTACCGAAAGGCGGCTGGCACGCACCGATTGTTCTCGTGAATGGCAAAATGGTGTCGCAAGGGGCAGCTCTTAACAGGGGTGTTCTTACCCAGTCAGTGATTGAAGAAGCAGTGCATCACAAACCCATAGAGGGGAATCACGTATTTGGCAAAGCGACCTGCCCGCATTGTGTTAATGCCAAAGCCTACCTTGACCAAGCCAATGTCCAATATCACTACCATGATGTGGTCAAGGAACCTGGTGCACTTTATGAGATGCTGGCCAGGGTAAAACCAATCATTGGACCTCGGACTCCAGTTACTGTTCCGCAAATTTGGTTAGACGGAGAATATGTTGGTGGTGCAGATAAACTCAAGGAATTACTGAATCTAGATCAAATCGAGCCCAATCCTGACCGGGGCCAATGCTCATTATCCCCAACCCGTAGTTGATGTGATTCTACCCCCTGATCATCTTAACCAAACTTTTGAAATACCGAGGAAATCTCCTGATCGTTTGCAGGCATTAACGGGGGTCGGACATTACGCCAGCGAGCATCTTGATTCTTTAGAGCGAGATAGCCTTTCATTAATGCGATTGGTGAATAGGTATCCACTTTTTTTCTAAAGTCTAGGATTTCCCCATTCCTGGCTTCCAGTTCGCCTTGATGATCACCAACGATCATGTCGAAGACATCTCTTATTGCCTGCGAATTGACATTGCATGTTGCGGATATACATCCTTCACATCCATTTTCTAGACCCGATTTTAGATAAACCTCTGATCCCGGAAACACAGATAATGAGGGGGCCGATGTGCGAATATTCAAGGTATGTTCCATTTGTCCAGAACTATCCTTATATGCGATTACTGTTTCTGGGAATTCGATGCTCAGTTTTTTCGTCAATGCTGGTGAGAAACCCATGCCCGCCATGGGTGGTATGTGATAGAGACAGATTTTGAGACTTGGATTGTCTATGGTTTCGATTAATTTCACGAAATAGGTGTACAGACCTTCATCAGTAGCATTTTTATAAAAGAAGGGAGGCAATAACATAACTGCAAGACAGCCTCGATGTAAGGCATGACGAACGAGACGAAGAGTTTCTGGAAAATTGCAAAGACCAGCACCCGGCATAATTTTTGCTGGATGAATACCTCCATTGATTAGACAATCTACCGCGGTAATTCTTTCCTCAACGGCCATGGAGAGTGCCTCACCAGTCGTTCCAAACGGAGAAAGTAGATGGATACCAGACTCCAGTAAATATTTTGCATGTTGTAAGTAAAGATCATCATTGAAACTTAAATCATGATTAAATGGGGTTAGGATTGGACAGATGATACCTTTCATGATTTTCGTTTTCATGGTGATTAATTATCGAGAAGCGATAAAACTCGTCAATAGGGTCCTATGTGAATCGATCAAGATTTTTCTGATGTTTGATCAAGATGTACTGCAATCACTACAAAGTCCATGGATTTCGATGATCGAACGGTCCGGAGTAAAACCTGAATCTAACGATATAGCTTTAATGTTCATGGAAAGACGTGAATCAACACGTTCCCTGACATTGCTGCAAGAATCGCAAATCTCAAAGATTGGAGTCCCAGTATGATGAAGTTCCGAACATACAGTCCAAGCGTTTAAGGATTCAATTCGGTGGAGTTGGCCATCTTCAAGCAGTTTGTTCAAAGCTCTATAGACGGTTGTCGGAGCCGTAACTCCATCTTCACGAAGCCCTTCCAGAATCTCATAGGCAGTAAGTGGGCGCTTTTGCTGCTTGAGATATTTAAGCACCCGCTCGGCATGTGTGAAACGTGTGGTCGCCAGCATTGAGCACTCTCTCAGTTTTCATAATTAATTCTTGAATAGTTTAGACGATGAAGATATATTACACAATGTAATATTATTACGTTTTGTGGAGATAATTCACCATAAGCAATCTTATCTTTTTCATTATCGGTAGAGATGGTCATGACCTATGTTCACAATGATATTCGTGGATTCACTCGTGTGGCTGATTTTTTCATGTTATACAGAGACTTTGCTCAAAATCCCAAATTTGGGCTACATCATGTAAAATCCATGAGCCAAGGTAAACGCCCATGATTCGTATCGGTTGCCGCCAATGATTGCTTCTCGTGTCTATTCGCTGGTCGTAATTCTTCAAAACCGTGTCTTACAGAGGCACTCAATGATTTGATTCCAAATGAACGGCCCATATCACTCCGTACTCGAATTCTAGGACAGCAAGTACCTTTGATATGATTATCTCACCGAATAAGTTGAAAACCAAATTTACAATAATTGAAGCGCAGAAAATCGGATCACCACTGAGTAAAGAAAACAAGACCTCTTGAAATGTTTATTTATCCTTCGACCACCATCGAAATCCACCGAAAACACAGTTACAAATATTGGCAAACTACCTGAATATAGACGATGATTAAATGACAGAACAGTCGTTTCTTATTGCCAAAAATCTATCCTATCAAGCGACAAACGGAAAGAGTTTGGTGCAGGATATATCCTTCCACATCGATGAAGGAGGGATTTTAGCTATAGCGGGTCCGAACGGTGCCGGCAAAACTACACTCCTTCGACTGTTGAGCGGTATTGAGATGCCTACAAGTGGTGATGTAATCGTTAGTGGACATAACCTTAAACAACTATCTGCTAAAGAAAAAGCCCGCATGATTGCTGTGGTTAGTCAGCAAGAACAGCCCGATGGAAGGCTATTTGTGCGCGATTACATAGCCCTTGGTCAAATACCGATCAAGCAGAATAAGTCAAACCAAGCGCATTCTGACGACATAAATCGAATTCTAAATATAACCGGTCTAAATGATCTGGCCGAAAAACGAATGGCAGTACTATCTGGGGGAGAACAACAAAGGGCACACATTGCGAGAGCCCTAGCACAGAACCCTTCGCTATTATTTCTTGATGAACCTACAAACCATCTTGACCCTGAAGCCAAGGGCCGCATGCTTTCTCTGGTAACTGAACTAGGCATCACCGTAGTGATGGTCGTTCATGATCTTGTGATGATTCCAGAATTTTCTACTCATGTCGCCTTGATTAACGAGGCAAAACTCGCTGGGTTTGGTCCAGTCAAAATCATATTAACGCCTGATCTAGTGGAAGATATTTTTGGCGTAACATACCTTCATTTTGCCCATCAAGGTCGCCTTATCCCAGCTTTGGACATCCGAAAAAATACAATCAATATGGAGTAAAAACAATCATGCTACAGAGTCTTTTCCCAACACCAACAAACCTGAATTTTTTCTTGAGTAAATTACGACCGATCTATCTGGTTTGTTTAATTAGCATATTCGCAGGTACAGCTACTGCCAACAATATCACTGTCAACAATTGTGGTAAACCACTAGACTTCGAAACTACACCAAAACGAATTGTGGTGCACGATATTAATATGGCAGAAATGGCTTTTGCACTGGAACTGCAAGACCGAATTGTAGGTCTAACAGGTATTACTGGTTGGTATAAAACAAGCCTCAAGTTCGATGAACTGCGTGGTAACATTCCAGAACTTGCTCCAAAATATCCAACAATTGAGAACTTGATATCAGTTGATCCTGATCTATTCTTCGCTGGATGGTATTATGGTATGCGCCCCGGCGGAGACGTAACACCCGACACACTTGCACGTTTTGGGATTCAGACCATGATTCTGACCGAAAGTTGCGTACATCTGGATAAAGATCGACCAATTGCGAGTATGGATCTGTTGTTTGATGATGTTTTACGTTTAGGCAAAGTGATGGATGTTGAAGATAAAGCCAAAAAACTTGTGTCTGACTGGAAATTGGAACTAGCCTCTATTGGAGCACAAACCAACGGACTTGAAAAATTCCGAGTGTTTTTGTTGGACGGGCCAGCTGATGCGCCCTTCACTGCTGGCAAATTTGCTATTCCTGACGCCATGATCTCGGCTGCAGGGGGACAAAACGTTACTCATGATCTTGATACTAGTTGGGGGCGAACTTCTTGGGAGGCGGTAGCTGCCACCAATCCGCAATTTCTTGTACTTCTTGATTACCAAACAGGAAACGGGGCAGTTGATACCTTTCACTTTCTTCAAGAACATCCGGTTATGTCTCAGACTGATGCAGTAAAAAATGAGCGTTGGATCGGATTGAGATATGAAGAATTAACCCCTGGTCCAGCGAACATCCTTGCCATAAGAAAAATGGCAGAAGCAATGCATGGATTGAACTGAATTGACCCGTATACTTATCGCCAACATTCTCGGGGCGGTCATTCTGATCACCCTTTTGTTGGCTTCGGTACTCTATGGTACAACGCCGATACCACTTACCGAAGTTGTCAAGGCGATTGCCCTGAACATTGGACTTATTGAAGGAGATATCTCTCCTGTCCACCGAATTGTGTTTGATTTGCGTCTTCCGCGTGCGCTTTTTGCAACCGTGATCGGTGCTGGACTTGGAATCGTTGGTGTTGTCTTGCAAACGACCACACGTAACGATTTGGCTGACCCATTTTTATTTGGGTTATCTTCGGGCGCGGCGGCAGGTGCTGTCTTTGTGATTACGGTCACAGGTGATATTTTAGGTATTTGGACACTCCCACTTGCGGCCTTTTGTGGTGGTCTTGTTGCCTCAGGAATTGTGCTAGCATTAGTACATGGATTGCAAACTAGTGCACCAGAAAAACTAATTCTTGCCGGATTGGCAGTGTCCTTTCTCTTCGCTGCGATAACAAATTATCTGATTTTCTCTGGTGATAGTCGTGCAGCTCATTCTGTAATTTTCTGGATGTTAGGAGGTCTCGGTTTAGCAAGATGGGAGAGTTTTCCACTCGTTAGTTCTGGATTGATATTAATCTTGGCCTATTCATTTTATCGAAGAAGGTGGATGGATGCACTTTTGGCAGGTGATCTTACTGCATCAACTCTTGGCGTACCTTTGCAATATCTTCGTTTCAGCATGTTTTTTGTAGCCGCATTAGCTACCGCTGTGTTTGTATCGGTTGCGGGAGTGATTGGCTTTGTGGGCTTGATGGTCCCACACCTTGCTCGGGGAATCACAGGCCCATTGCACAGTCTTCTTCTGCCCACAGCCGCCATCGTCGGGGCTTTATTACTTACAGTTTCTGACATGTTGAGCAGACTTCTCCTCGCACCTCAAGAATTACCTGTTGGAATTGTAACTACATCAATAGGCTCTATATTTGTGTTTTTGTTGTTATTTCGTTCACGAATGATGCATAAGTAGAATAGCTTTTATCTAGTGGAACTTCTGCCTTTTGAGATTGTGAATTTTTGTTGTCTACAATCAGATCAAGTTTGCAGGATAAGATATTTACAGAGCGTAAATACATCGAACTATTGAAAGATTACACATAGGTAATTGTGCGAAAATTCAAACTTTTCCCCAATAGTAATGATTTCAATCTACAGAGGTAAATGATGGAATTCGAACTTGACACCATCAATCATCAGTCGATTCCAATCGAACAATCCTATGGCAGAAGTAGTTAATTTGAAGTTGAAATTGAAGAAGTAGTTCCGAATTTTTCACAATCATTAACAGGAAGTTCGGTTCAATCGGGGTAATTTTTACCAAATCAGATTTTCTCAATTGCTTCAATCACTTGATCAATGAGTATACTTTAAACCAAAATTCTGGAGGCAAAATGTCAACACCGGACGAACTGGTCTTGCATGATAATTGGAGTGATCTTGAGAGAATCCGCAAGAAACCCGATATTGATCTTGACCGAATGCATGCGTATCGAACAAATCGACTCAAACAGGAATTGCAACGTCACGATGCTGACCTGTGCGTCATGGTTAGTCCGATCAGCCTCCGCTATGCGATCAATTATCGAAATTATGCGGCGTTCATGACGCATATTCCCTGTACGTATTTGTTCTACCCTGCAGATGGAAATTTCATTTTGCATAATGGGTTTGACCCTGAAATTCCAGCACAAAATCAACGATTAGGGCGTCCAATTTCCTATTTTTATGGTGGAGATAATCTTGCGTATTTTGCAGAGCTATTCGCAAACGACATTGACTTATATCTGGCGGAAATTGGTGCTAGCAAGCGTAAAGTGGCTATCGAATATGTTAATCCGAGCATTACACTAGCTTTAGCAAAACGCAATATTGAAGTAATCGATGGTGTGTTGATTACAGAGAGAGCTCGTCTAATCAAGTCTGAAGATGAAATAAACTGTATCCGCTGGGCCATTGCTGTCGCAGAACATGGAATTAAAAAAATCAAGGAATCGCTAAAACCGGGTGTTACTGAGCTTCAATTATGGGGCTTACTGAACTATACAAATCTTGCGAATAATGGAGACTGGCATGATGGACGAATGCTCTCTTCCGGTCCCCGAACAAACCCCTGGTTTCAGGAAGCTTCGAATCGGAAAGTGGAAGCTGGAGATTTAGTAGCATTTGATACAGACATGATCGGTCCCATGGGCTATTTTGCTGATATTTCGAGAACATTTTCTTGTGGGCCAGGCAAACCAACCCAAAAACAGAAATTTCTGTATCGTATGGCTATGCAAGAAATCGAGCATAATCTGAGCATTGTTAAACCCGACGTTTCATTTTCGGAATTTCAACAATCTGCGTTTCCTGTTCCAGAAGAATTCCAAAGGCAAGCATATCCCTGTTTTGTTCACGGTGTTGGAATGTGTGATGAATATCCGCATCTGAAACCCATTTACCGTGGTTCTCTCTCTTTTGATGATGTTCTACAATGCGGAATGGTCCTCTGTATTGAAAGTTATATGGGCATCGTTGATGAAATGGATGGTGTAAAACTTGAACAGCAAGTACTTGTAACTTCTAATGGTTACGAAATGTTAACCACTTACCCTTATGATGCCGATTTTATATAGCAGAAAACAGAATTAAGAGTCACAGCATCCCTACCCCACTGCCTGCAAGCTCAGGATTATCTTACTTGCAGATTTTAAAATAGAGGTGGAAGCAAGACTTATTTCACCATCCGGATTCTGATAAAAAAATCAAAAAGAGGGGAAGATTTTTCATTCTAGTATGTTAAATTTCGAAGTGATGAGAATTACACAGAGGTTGTTTTGAGAGATTTCAGTCTCGGCAAACTAGAAAAATTTATATATCGTCTCTAGGCTATGCAAGTGAAGTCGGAGCTTTTTTGGTAATCATGTATCTTAATCTATGAAATATAACAGCTCTAGGATTACCGAGATCCGAACGATTATTAAAGTCGGAAGTTTGTCCACAAAAACATTCTCATAACGATATTCGGCTTGCAATAAATCCGAGCAATAGACATAATTTCGTTTATAAATAGTTTTAACCATCGGTAAAACCGTCCATTTATCGATGTATTTCGGAGAATAAAATGAATCAACCACAAACTGAAAACCCGACAACATCACAGGATTCAGATTTCCAAACTGATTTCAAGCTTGGACAAGACAATATTCAACCATTTGGTCTTGATATTCACAATCCTGTTTTTCTGATTTCTGGACTTTTAATCATCGCTTTTGTGCTCTTGGCGTTGGCCAATCAGCAAGCATCAGCTGAATTTTTTGGTTGGTTAAGGCCATTTCTAACTCGTGAGTTCGACTGGTTTCTAGTAATTTCAGTCGACATCATGCTCATCTTTTGTCTGGTACTGATTTTCTTGCCTGTCGGATCGGTTCGCATCGGGGGCAAAGATGCTAAACCCGATTATTCTTTATCGGGCTGGATAGCCATGATGTTTGCTGCAGGAATTGGGATTGGCTTGTTGTTCTTCGGTGTATTGGAGCCTACGTATTACAATTTCTCAGAAGGAGGGAACGCAAGGCCATTGAATATCGATATTACTCAGCCTGGAAATGAATATATTGGTATTGTTGGAACTATACATCACTGGGGGCTTGGAGGATGGTGTGTTTATGCAGTTGTTGGCTTAACTCTTGCAATCTTTGCCTATAACAAAGGGATGCCGATGACACTCCGGTCGGCCTTCTATCCATTATTAGGAGAGCGAGTCTGGGGATGGTGGGGCCATACTATCGATACACTTGCAGTATTTGCAACACTATTTGGATTGACAACTTCGCTTGGTCTTGGCGCACAACAAATCGCTTTTGGCTTGCAAGAAATTTCCGGAATAGAGCCATCAAATACCGTGGTCGTCTTACTAATTATCGGTATTACAGCTGTTGCACTAGGATCGGTATTATTGGGTATGGACAAAGGGGTTAAGCGGCTGTCTGAAATCAATATGTACATGGCTGTAGTGCTCTTCTTTTTTGTTTTCTTTGTGACTGGAGCCATCGTAGCTATAACACGCTATTTTGATGTCATGATTGATTATTTATTGCTCTTACCCGCTTTGTCAAATCCATTTGGGCGCGAAGATACAAGTTTCTTTCATGGATGGACCACTTTTTACTGGGCTTGGTGGATCGCGTGGTCACCTTTTGTTGGCATGTTCATAGCTAGAATCTCCAAAGGTCGAACAGTTCGCCAGTTTATTTTGTGCGCTCTGATTGCTCCAACTTTAGTTTGTGCACTGTGGATGTCAACCTTCGGGGGTGCCGCTATCGATATGCTGAATGCAGGCGGTGCAGAGGGTGTTCGAGCAACCGTAATCGACAGTTATAAACCGGAAGGAGCCCTGTTTGGATTCCTGCAAGAATTGCCCCTGTACAGCTTTATCGCCCCAATTGCCCTCATTCTGATCGTAATTTTCTTCGTTACTTCTTCCGATAGTGGTAGCTTGGTTATTGATACAATCACAGCAGGCGGTAAGATGAATGCTCCAGTCTCACAGCGTATATTCTGGTGCACGCTTGAAGGTTTAGTGGCGATTGCTTTGCTCCTTGGCGGTGGTCTCTCGGCCCTACAGGGAGCTGCAGTGTCTACTGGTATTCCATTCACAATCGTAGTACTTCTCATGTGTTGGTGCGTGTATGCGGCACTTCGTACAGAAAGAGAACAACAATAATTGTTTAAGCGGGTGGCGATGGTTGACTATCGCCACCCTTCACATGGTTTTACTGATCGAACAAATCTGGTTATATACCCTACAATCGAACATTAGAAATATCCTATATAACGACTGATTATGGAGAATAGAGGACAGGCCAAATATTTCAACATGTTACTGAAAAATATAAATCTCAACTTCTAACCCTTCTCCCAATTCTGCCGCATATTCAACCATCGATTGACACGATTGGGTATCGATTATTCTGATTGCTTGGTTGTTTGGTGTTTTTTCTATCATTACTGAGCCTCAGAACCGAATTGGATAGAAACCCATTGAGGGGAGTTCTACCAGTTTTTCGCCTTTAGGTATAAACATAGTGCGAAAGAGATAATACTTTTTCGACAACTGTTGTGAGAGCATAAAAAAGGCGACCCGAAAGCCGCCTTCTCGTTGTATACATTTTTAAGTCTGATTATTCCGACTCGGTATTATCTTCGCTAATCGGATTACTGGGTATTGCACCTAAATCATCAGGTTCGGTATTTGTACTCTGACCATTCTTACCACACTGGCCGGTCCGGTCTGTAGTCACGGTAATCCCAATCCATCGACCACAGTTGACCTTCCCTCCACCAATAATTTTTGATCCACCGATAACTACAGCAGTTCCATAAACCTCGGCATCGCCAGTAACCTGTGTGTTTATTCCGGAAACTTTTGCCGAACCATACACTCTGGCATTGCCAGAAACAGATGCGCTGTTCAAGACTTTTGCCCGATCATAAACATGGGCTCGGCCTACGACTCGTGACCCATTCACTCTCGCATTTCCGTAAATCTGGACGACACCTCCTATCCGCGAGGAAATTAATCTTGCATTTCCATAAATATGGGCGTTTCCATAGGTTGAACCACTGCGGAGAACCGCATTATCAGAAACTCGACTATATTCGCAAACCCATGAATTTGAGCCAACATAGGCAGTATCATCAACGTGGGCACTGTCAGAAATCCAGCCACCTTCTGCATTGTACACCCCCGGATTATCATCAAACAGACAAGCCATCGATGGCCATGCCACTCCCATTAGCAACACAAAACCTACAAATTCGGTGAAGGGTATCTTATTTCGCAGTTTCATTTTCAAAAGGTATAAAGGAGTCCTCATTTAGTAACTCTCCAGAAGGTAAATGTTAGAAGTAGAAATATCAATGAGTGGTACGAGTGAACTAAATTATCAAGGCTCTATTTGGTTTTGACATTGCTTGATTTGGTGCAAGTAAGACGGCAATTTAACCCATTTAATGGCATTGTTGGAAACTTATCCAAAATTATAAAAAAATCAACCAAATATTATCGGACCAGGACTTTGGCTGGGGTGGGAGGATTCGAACCTCCGAATGCCGGAATCAGAATCCGGTGCCTTAGACCGCTTGGCTACACCCCAATTCAAGGACCCGTGTGCAAACGCAAAAAACTATAATTTTGAAACGGATGATTTATCCAATTCGCGAAACTGCATATTCAGCATTCGAATCGCAGCTTTGATACCCGCAAATACTTGATTTGCATCAACACCTCTTGTTCGATAGCGTCGACCTTCCGATTCCCAAGTAATAATACATTCAACTAACGCGCTAGTTGTTCCACCCTTGGGAATTCTTATCTGATAATCAATTAATTCTGGAAAAACGATCCCTGTCTGATCAACGATCACCCGAATCGCATTGATAAAGGCATCAAATCCTCCGTTACCACTACCGGTAGCCTTATAGGTATCTTCGTAGAGTCGTACATGAATACTAACTATTGAATTCAGTTCTAATCCACTAGTGATCGTACAATTTAATAACTCCAAATATCGATGCCCCCCCGATTCCAATGCATCAGCAATAATCAAAGGTAGATCTTCAAGAGTGATCTCTGTTTTCGAATCACCTAAACTTACAATTTTGTCCAAAACTTTACGTTGATCCTTGTCAGACAGACTGATACCAAGAATTTCAAGGTTTTTTTGCAAGGACGCCTTGCCACTCATTTTGCCAAGCGCATAAGACGTAGACCGGTTAAAACGGTCAGGACTTAAACTTGTCTGATAAAGTTTAGCCTTATAGTCACCATCAGCATGTATTCCTGCTGTCTGAGTAAATACATTGGATCCAACAATAGGCGTATTCTCTGCCACTCTCTTGCCGGAAAAATTTTCAATCATCTGGCTTATTGCGTAAAATTCCTTTTCCTGAATGTTTAGATCAATACCCATTTTGTCCCGAAGTACCGTACAAACTTCGGCTAACGAAGCATTCCCTGCTCTTTCACCGAGACAGTTTATGGTGCAATGGATTGATGTAACTCCTGCCTCAACCGCTGCCATTGCATTCGCAGTAGAAAGACCATAGTCATTATGGGGGTGAAAATCAAACTGGCAATTGGGATAACGGGAAATCATGTCAGAAACACTTCTATTGACTTCTTTTGGCGTCATTATTCCTAGTGTATCGGGCAACATGATATGCATAAGCGGCATATCTTTTAGTGCATCCATCATTTCGAATACATAATTTTTATTATCCGCATATCCATTTGACCAATCCTCAAGGTACACATTAACTCCTAAGTCGTTATCTTTCGCATATTTAACCGTTTTCTCGACACCAGAGAGGTGTTCCCTTACAGACATCCTTAACTGTTCCCGACAATGTTTCTCACTGCCTTTAGTCAGTAAGTTCAGTATTTTTCCGCCAGCACTTCCAATCCAGTCTACACTGGACTTATGATCTGTAAAGCCGAGAACTTCAACACGTTGGATGCAATCTTGACTAGCCGCCCATTTCGTGATGCGGGAAACTGCCTCCCATTCTCCTTGCGATATTTTTGCTGAAGCGACTTCAATACGATCAACCCTCAAAGAACCCAGCAACGCTTTGGCAATGGTAACCTTTTCAGATTTTGAGAATGACACGCCTTGTGTCTGCTCACCATCTCTCAATGTAACATCAACGATTTTCATGTTTCTGGATGATCATAATTCGAAACTAGGATTCCGCCACGAAATATTTCTGTAGGTTCGGATTAAATGAATAAAGCAAGCGATTAATAATTCTATATGATGAAAACGATGTGGGTAACAAAAACTTTACCAAGATGTGATATTTTCAATGAATTTCGTTGAGTGCTGTTTTCATACGCCTCAATTTCTCAGAGAGAATCGGTCGTGATGTTGCGAAATTCATGCGAATACAACCTTCGCCCCCAAGTCCAAATTTTACGCCTGAATATGTAGCTACTCTCGCCTTTTCTAGAAAAAAATCTGCTGGGTCCTGATCAGTGAATACATCTCGACAGTCAATCCAGGCTAGAAATGTTGCCTGATTCTGAATATGTCGTAAATCTGGCATATTTTGCTTTAGATAATCAAAAAAATAATTTCGGTTGGATTCCAGGTAGGTAATTGTATATTCAAGCCAGTCATCACACATTTCCCAAGCGATTCGAGTCGCTCGATTACCAATTGCATTGCTGCCTCCGCGCATTCCTTCTGGAAATCGATCAAACCGCGCGCGTAGAGATTCAGATCCATAGTGCGCAATTGCAGATCGGATTCCACCTAAATTATGGGACTTGGTCGCAGAATTAAAGGTTACAGTCCGCTTGCCAATCTCCTTGGAAATCGAGGCAAATGGTATATGAGGCCCTGCATTTGAGTATCTCAGATCACAATGTATCTCATCAGATACCACAATTAGGTCATTTTCCAGAACAATGTTAGCTATCGATTCCAATTCTTCTTTTTGCAGCACCTTACCAGAAGGGTTGTGCGGATTGACTAATAGAAACAATTTCGTTCTAGGACTGATACATCTTCGCAATTGATCAAAATCTATCTGCCATTCATTTCCGGAAGGCACGAATGGGCTAAACACCATTTCTCGTTTCATTTTTTGACATGCAGATAGAATGGGATGGTAAGTTGGGGTTTGTACGATAACTTGCTCATCCTCCTTACAAAGTGCTGCTACCGCAATATAGATAGCCTGGACAATATCGGTCATGCAGTCAAAACCGCTCGGATCTGGTGTCCATCCGTATCGGACTTGCATTCTCTCGGAAAACAATTCCACCAACTGTTCTTCATACATGTTTGGTGCATAACTCAAGTCCCCAACATGCGCAATGGATTGGAGCAAGTTCGAGATGGGTTCTGCAACGGGATAGTCCATATCAGCAATCCATGAGGGAATCACATCAGGGTCATATCGAGTCCATTTTATACCCTTTGATTTCTGAGCCTGCTCTAATGTAATTTCATCATAATTCATATCTGCTTTAGCTTAAATATCACTCATTAAAGCACGCTCTAGCAAACGGAAAGGACAATCGATCAGTTGATGAAAAGGTCTCCAAAGCGGATGCAAATCGGGCATGATACATAGAGAAAGGAAGGTGCACACAGGAAATGTCGGGAGGTATACGAGGGACGAGTTCGACAAAACCTGTGTACGATTATAGTATATCAGAGGTTATCAGCTTCCAAGCAGAATGGTCATAAACCAGATAAATTCGAGCTTTAAATCGAAATTCTGTATGACTTTGGTCCATTTGTGGCACCTGATAATAGTTTTTTTGGGAATGAAATTAAAATTGTTGCACAAAACTCAAATCACCATATGTACGGGTGTAATCCTGATCATGGGGAGCAGTGTTCGAATCACGTTTGGTACGACCAATGGTTAGGCGTGGACTGAATCCGAAAATAGTCAAATCCCGTTTGAGAAAATTGATACTAATATCGGTCGTTTTGTCTTTTCGGAGACTTCCATCCTCAGTTTGCCTCCTCGAATCCCATTTTGTTCTTCGTAACGACCCATTCAGACCAACTGTATAACCACGAGCAAAATCACGACTCACGCCCAGAAAAATGCCCCTTGTCTTATTTCTGGAATTCATGGAGTCCGGACGTTCTCGACCCCACAGGAGAGACCCTGAAAAAAACAGATTTGAGGTAGCATAGAACCGTCCACCGAGTATGAGGTCAAGAATATGTCCATTATTTTGGGGGTCAGCTTCACGGTAATATCTTTCTGCCCAAGATAGATCAAAATTTAGTAAAGTACGAGGCCCTGTCTGATGTCTTCCCTCAAGACTTATACCATAGTCATTTGAAGTGATTCTGCCTGCTTCCCAGCGACGGGTTGTGGTGGCAAGCAAACTCATCGATGTCCGTTGCGAAATTAAGAACTGTGGACCAATATGTAAGGAGAGAGCCGATCGATCATAAAGCCTTCTTTCATAGTCACGCTGAGATAAATCAAGGCCCATACGTAGTCGAGTACGCGGATTGATTGGATAGTGATATTCTCCACCCGTAAAAATGCGTAAGCCAACTCCAGAAGTTGGAGGTTCATTGTCGCGTTGAAAAGGCAGTCCAAAAAGTTGAATTTCCCGTTGTTTTGATACCTGTCCGATATTGGTATCTGGAGCAAGAGCAAAACCGAAGTATACAGTCCACCGTTTGCGAGCACGAATTGCATTCAAAAAACGCTGTACATTCGCCACTACAGCTGGTGGAATGTCACCTGCCATAACCCGATCAAAGTGCTGTTTTGAGAGCCCATCCTCACCCTTCATAAAGAAAGCACGGGCCAACTCTAGCCTTACGCGCACACGCTCTGGATCAGCAGCCAGAATCGCCAAAAATGCAGCAATTGAAATATCAAGTATCTCATTGCGATCTTTTTGTCCAAGTTCAGGATTATGGGCGGCATTCAGTGAAGCCATGCCAACATCGAATAGTAATGATGCTGCCTCCGGGTCATTCGCGAGAGGTTTAAGAATATCAAAGGCTGGCTCCCAACGACCAGCTCGAAGTAGTGTCTGTGCACTTTCAATCGGCGTAACCTGAACAACCGAATCTACCAATTCTGATGATTCATCCGTTACCTCCTGTGCCAGAGCGGACAAAGGCATACTCATGGCAATCAATATTATTGTAACAAACGAGGTGAATTTTAATCTAGAGAGCATCCTTAAGTGTATAAATTTGTGTGAGAATATTTCTAATCGTAGAGGTCCGCCATTCGTCATGACTACTCTTTATTGGTGTTGTCATGTGGCAATGACTGACTAACGGTACAACCGACGGATACTAACAAAAAATAAGGCCAATTAATAGATGCGATTATTCTTGCAGTATGAGCCACATAAGCCACAACTTCTCAACTGACAATCTACGATTGAAGCACGTTTCGTATGGACTAACAATTATGCAGGTTAAGTCAACTTTAAAATGGAATTATTGATTGGAAAATCCCGCATGAATGTGGGCTGAATGAAGTTTAAGCATCGCAACGTCCGACAGTTCGAATTCCAAAATGTTTTTCGATTTCAAATCATGGATCACAAATATTCAACTCGACTCTTGCATTGTCAAATTCAAAATTAGTGAGAATAATCACTTGATCAAGATTTACCGGATATAACGATATTTACCTTCTTTTCCGGTACATGAAGCTGAACGCTACGAAAGAGAAAAATAAATGACAAAACCAAATCCAAGCTTAGACCAAATTGCCAAAAAGATTGAACCTTTTCGAAACGAAAAAACTAACCTCTCGGTCGTTTGTGGAGAAATCTTTTCCAGTTCCGTCGATAGTGTGTATTGACTTAAGAATGGAAAAGATTACCGATTGGTCAGGCTCCCTTCAAGCACTCATCATTCTGTGCAGACAATATTTTATTCTGGACTATCACGCAACCATTGAATTATCTTCATTCTGACTCAATGAGAATACGAAACCGTCCTCATTCGCATCAACCTGAATAGTATCGCCCGGTTGGTACTTCCCAGCTAATATTTCATTCGCTAATGGATTTTCAAGTCGGAGTTGTATTGTCCGTTTTAAGGGACGAGCTCCGTAAACCGGATCAAAGCCTGCTTCAGCCAACAAATCGAGCGCTTTATTTGAAACTGAAAACTCCATGTCGCGCTCAGCAAGTCTCTCGATTAGATGCTGTATTTGAATTCTGGCAATTTCTCGTAATTGTTCATTTTCGAGTGAATGAAAAACAACCATATCATCAATCCTGTTAATAAACTCGGGCCGAAAATAATCGCCAACAATTTTCATCATTTCAGATTTCATAAATGGATAGTCGTTCTTTCCGCTCATCTCATGGATTCTCTCTGAACCGAGGTTTGAGGTCATAATGATTACTGTATTCTTGAAATCAACAGTACGTCCTTGACTATCTGTTAATCGACCATCATCAAGAACCTGCAAAAATACATGGAAGACATCAGGATGTGCTTTTTCAATTTCATCAAACAAAAGAACGGAATAGGGTCTACGTCGAACTGCCTCAGTCAAAAATCCACCTTCTTCGTAACCGATATATCCAGGAGGTGCGCCAGTTAACTTTGCTACAGAATGCTTTTCCATGTATTCCGACATGTCGATTCTCACCATAGCTTCTTCATTGTCAAACAGGAATTCAGCTAAAGCTTTGCACAGTTCCGTTTTACCAACACCTGTTGGCCCAAGGAACAAAAAAGATCCATAAGGTTTACTTGGATCAGAAAGACCTGCCCGAGAACGCCGGATAGCATTAGCTACAGCACTGATCGCCTCATTTTGACCGATCACCCGTTTATGCAAATTCGCCTCAATTTCCAATAACTTATCGCGTTCCCCTTGCATCATTTTTGATACCGGTATACCCGTCCACTTTGAAACTACATCAGCAATTTCATTCTCACCAACCTTATATCGCAACAGTAACATGTCTTGTTTGGAGTCTTCAGCTAAAGCCAATTTTCTCTCGAGTTCCGGAATACGCCAATGCTGAAATTCGGCCATCCTCTCGAGATCTCTACTTCGTTCGGCTTGCTCTAATTCTATTCGAGCTCGATCAAGTTGTTCACGAATGTGCTGACTTCCCTGAACAGCAGACTTCTCGATTTTCCAGGATTCTTCAAGATCAGCATATTCCTTTTCCAGTTTTTCAATTTCCAATTCAAGATCCATTCTCCGCTTTTCGGTTGCTTCATCCGTCTCTTTTTTCAAGGCTTCAAGTTCAATTTTTAGAAGTATCAATCTTCTATCAAGGCGGTCCAAGGGTTCAGGTTTGGAATCAATTTCCATACGAATTCGACTTGCTGCTTCATCAACTAAGTCAATGGCCTTATCCGGTAATTTACGATCACTGATATAGCGATGTGATAATGTAGCAGCTGCAACAATTGCCGGATCCGTAATTGTTACACTATGATGAACTTCATAACGCTCTTTCAGACCCCTTAGAATAGCAACAGTATCTTCAACATTGGGTTCATCAACTAGTACCTGCTGAAAACGGCGTTCAAGCGCAGCATCTTTCTCGACGTACTTTCGATATTCATTCAGTGTCGTGGCTCCAACACAATGTAACTCCCCGCGAGCAAGTGCGGGTTTCAGCATATTGCCCGCATCCATAGATCCTTCGGCTTTGCCTGCACCAACAACTGTGTGCAATTCATCGATGAACAAAATGATCTGGCCTTCCTGCTTAGATAAGTTCAGAAGTACACCTTTTAATCTTTCCTCGAACTCTCCCCTGAATTTGGTCCCAGCCAATAATGCGCCAAGATCCAGAGATAACACCCGCTTATTGCGAACTCCTTCTGGAACCTCTCCGTTTACAATGCGCTGTGCTAAACCTTCAATAATGGCAGTTTTGCCGACTCCAGGTTCACCAATCAGTACAGGATTATTTTTGGTTCTTCTTTGCAGGACTTGTATGGTTCGACGAATTTCATCATCACGTCCTATTACGGGATCGAGTTTTCCTTGTTCAGCACGTTCGGTTATGTCAACAGTATATTTGTTCAGTGCTTCTCGGTTTTCTTCAGCATTTTGACTGTTAATTGTTTCTCCACCGCGAATTTCATCAATAACTGACTCAATGTGCTTTGGCGAACCTCCCGAATTACGTATCAATTTCCCAAGTTCACCTTTATCATCTACAGCCGCCAAAATAAACATTTCGACTGAGATGTATTGATCTCCTCTATCCTGAGAGAGCTTATCGCAAATATTCAGCATCTTCACAAGCTGATTCGAAAAGCCGATGTCTCCTTCATTACCTTCAATCTGTGGAAACCGATCGATAATCTGATTTAAACCCGAGCGTAAACTATTGACATCAATTTGACTTCTGGACAGTAATGAACTGACTCCAGTATCTTGATCAAGGAGAGCCGTCATCACATGAGCGGGTTCGATCATAGCATGACTTCGACCTACAGCAAGACTCTGGGCATCCGAAAGAGCAATCTGAAATCTGGTGGTAAATTTATCAATTCTCATACAAATCTAAACGATATAAACGATACATAAATGAGTTCAGTTTTATTACAAATCTATGGTTTATATGTGGGGTAAATAGAACTTAAGTTCAAGACAGCAGATCATTATTCCTATAAAAGAGAGGTGAATAATTGCGATATAATTTATACTCTGAAAAGTCAGAAACACACAATTACCTCATTCAAGAAACCCTGATATTTGACCAATTATGACCATTGAAATAGTAATTCTTGCTGGAGGGAGTGGCAAACGAATGCTCTCTGGTCGCCCGAAAGTTCTACATACTCTTGGGGGACGACCCTTACTCCACCATATCATCGAGTCATCAGCAACAATCCGGCCAGAAAAAATAAACATTGTCGTTGGGAGCAAAACAAAAGATTCTATTGTTGAAGAGGTAAGTAAATACCCTCTGAACATGACAAATCCCAATACCAAAATTGCCTGGATAACTCAACCGTTGCCCGAGGGAACTGGACAGGCTGCATGTTTGGGGATTGAGAATATTCCTGATGATACTACCGTAATCGTCCTGAATGGAGATATGCCGCTGATTAAGCCAGATACGATTGCTCAAACAGCTGAGGTAAGTGATAACCTAAACATGGTCACTTGCAATATAGACAACCCGAAAAGCTATGGACGAATACAAAGAAATAAAAATAACAAAATAACCGGCGTTATTGAAGATTTAGATGCGACTAACAAGCAGAAAAATATTCTTGAGGTTAACGCCAATTGTTTTGGAGCAAAAGCGGCTTGGCTGAAAAAATGGCTCTCGAATTTAACTGCCGAGAATGCGATGAAAGAGTATTATCTGCCTGATATTGTTGCAATGGCAGCAGCAGATGGGCATGAGATTCAATCAATCCAGCCAACTGAACCACAAGAAATTCTTGGGGCAAACAATCAGGTTGAACTCGCAAACATTGAGAGAATTTATCAAATAAGAGTTGCTACCCAACTTATGAGAGAGGGGGTCAATATCATGGACCCAACACGTTTCGATATGCGTGGCATTTTGAAGCACGGACTCGATTGTCGGATTGATATCAATGTCATTCTTGAAGGGAAAGTCAGAATTGGTCAAAACGTAACCATTGGAGCAAACACAATAATTCGAAACAGTGTAATCGGGAATAACACCGTCATTCTTGAAAACTCAATGATCGAAAATTCGATGGTGGGGTCCCATTGTACAATTGGTCCATATGCACGAGTACGTCCAATATCACTTATTGGAGACCATGCCAAAATAGGCAACTTTGTTGAAGTGAAAGAAAGCCTGATTGACAGGGAAACCAAGGCGAGTCATCTATCCTATATCGGCAATGCGCGAATAGGCAGGAATGTAAATATTGGCGCAGGCGTGATTACCGCAAATTATGATGGCTCAGGCAAACACAAGACAACAGTTCAAGATAACGTATTCATCGGCTGCGATAGCCAACTGGTAGCACCATTGAATATTGGAGAAGGAGCCACAATCGGTGCGGGTAGCAGTATCACACGTGATATCGATAGTGGTACTTTGGTCCTCACTCGTGCTCAGAGAACAACCTTTCCAAATTGGCAACGTGGCAAGGAGCAGAAAACGTAATTCCCATCTTGCGCAACGATAACTTTGCTCCTTTTTTCTCGATCTCGCTATGTGTGGAATCATAGGCGCAGTATCAGACTCAAATGTATTACCGATTTTATTGGACGGACTAAAACGTCTGGAGTATCGGGGTTATGATTCTTCCGGATTCGCGATTATTGTCGAACCGGGAAAATTCATACGATTGCGTGCACCCGGTAAATTGATTGAACTAGAACGTACTGTAAATGCGAATGGGAATATTGATGGTTTTACAGGGATTGCCCATACTCGCTGGGCAACTCATGGACCACCTACTGAACAGAATGCCCACCCTCATATCAGTGGAGGTCGAATCGCCCTCGTCTGCAATGGCATCGTGGAAAATCACGAGGAGCTTCGAAGCTGGCTGATCGATCAGGGTATACAATTTCAATCGGAGACCGATACCGAAGTCATCGTTAACCTGATCCAACTGCACATGGAGCGTGGCTTGGATTTCTTATCCGCAATTAGGACTAGTATTCAAACTTTGAAGGGAGCCTTCGCCTTAGGGATTGTCAATGCAGATGAACCTGGCAGAATAATTGGTGCTCGGCGTGGCTCACCTTTGATTGTGGGCATTGGTGAAAATAGTGCTTATTTGGCTTCGGATATTGCAGCGTTGATTGCACAAACCCGCAAATTCATCGTTCTCGAAAATGGGGATATCGTTGACATCAAACAAGAAGAAATACAAATCACAAATTTAGATGGACATGTTCTGAATCGTGATATGCAATTCAGCGACATGAATCCACAATCGGTAGAATTAGGGAATCGCCGCCATTACATGGAAAAAGAAATCTTTGAACAAGGACAGGCTGTATCGGATACTTTGGAAGGCCGAATCACCACTTCGCGAGTACTTGATGAATGTTTTGGTATAGAAGCAAGGCAAATATTCGACAAAACCGAAAGGATTCAAATTATCGCTTGTGGTACCAGTTATCATGCGGGTTTGGTTGCAAGATACTGGCTAGAGGATGTTGGCATGCCCTGTCAGGTTGAAATTGCCAGTGAATTTATCTATCGAAATCACCCTACTCCAAAAAACTGCCTAGTAGTTACACTCTCCCAATCTGGAGAAACAATCGACACTCTCACTGCTCTAGATTACGCTAAACAATGCGGATACTCCCATTCTCTCGCCATATGTAACGTTCCCGACAGCTCCTTAGTTCGCAATTCTGAACTGGTCTTCATGACTCATGCTGGACCTGAAATTGGGGTCGCATCGACCAAAGCATTTGTTACTCAACTGGTCGCTTTACGCCTACTTACGATCGTCATGGCGCGTAAAAATTCATTGCATAACCTGAATGAAACGGAATCGATTCGAGAGTTAAGGGAACTTCCAGCTAGCATAGAAGCTACCTTGAATCTGGAACCCGCCATCCAGAAAATTGCACAACAATTTGCCGATAAACAACATGCTTTATTTTTAGCCCGTGGTATTCACTTTCCAATCGCCCTGGAAGGTGCCCTGAAGTTAAAGGAAATCAGTTATGTCCATGCAGAAGCATATGCAGCGGGCGAACTGAAGCATGGTCCATTGGCACTTGTAGACCGAAACATGCCAGTAGTATCGGTGGCTCCTAATGATGCACAGATCGACAAATTGAAGAGTAATATTGAAGAAGTTCGCGCACGTGGTGGAAAGCTCATTGTATTTGCAGATTCTGAAACTCGATTATCCAGTCGAGAAAACTTGCAGGTAATTCATGTAGCATCGGTCGAGAGCACCATATCTCCTATTGTCTTCACAATTCCTTTGCAATTGCTCGCTTATCATGTTGCCCTGATCAAGGGCACTGATATCGACAAACCTAGGAATCTAGCCAAGTCGGTCACCGTTGAATGAACACGTTGCTTTAATGTTGGATTTCTCATCTGCGTGTTGAAGAAAATAATGACTGCATAACTTTGTATCTCGGGTAAATCAATGAGTCTCTACAGGCAAATATATCGAATCGTTGCCCAGATTCCTTACGGTAAAGTAATCAGCTATGGAGCGATTGCCAATATGCTTGGATGTACTGCGAGAAATGTTGGTTATGCAATGGCATCTATTCCCGCCGGCCAAGATCTGCCCTGGTACCGAGTAGTTAATTCAAAAGGAGAAATTAGCTTACGCAAACATGGTCATGGTGACCTTGAACAAAAACGCCGATTGCTTGAAGAAGGAGTATCATTCGACAGTGCCGGGCGTATAGATCTTGAACGGTATGGGTGGCGTTTGAATCATGATCTCTTTGATAATGAAAAGGATGAGCTAGTCAGATCAGCAATTCGATAGTATGACTCCAGCTATTGCAATATCATCAGGAGAGCCTGCCGGAATTGGTCCTGACATTTGCCTGATCTTAGCCACGCAGTCCCACAAAGCTCGCATCATTTTTCTTGCTGACCCAGACCTCATTGCATCGAGGGCAAATCAACTCGATATCGAAGTTGAAATCCAAGAACTTGAAGATGATCTGGATATTCCTGTACACCAACCTGGGATCATGCGAGTATTACCGATTCGAGCTCCATATCGGACAATTATTGGAAAATTAAATTCGGCCAATAGTGAATATGTCGTTCAATTAATTGACAAAGCTGTTGATCTATGTAAATTCGGAAAATGTGAAGCCATGGTCACTGCACCAGTACAAAAAAGCGTGATTAATCAAGCAGGAATCGCATTTACTGGGCATACCGAGTGGATTGCTGAGAGAACCGATTGTAATCATCCGGTCATGATGTTGGCAAATCAAAAACTCCGAGTTTGTCTCGCAACCATACACATACCTCTTAACAAAGTATCCCAAAGCATTACCCGAGACAGTCTTTGCCAGACCATTCAAATAATCCATACTGATATGCAGCAGGTGTTTGCCTTACACAAACCGAGAATAGCTGTTTGTGGATTGAATCCACATGCCGGAGAATCGGGTCATCTTGGTTTTGAAGAGATTGAAATCCTCAAACCAGCAATTGCCTCCATGCAAAAAGCAGGTATTTCTGTCACTGGCCCCTTACCCGCTGATACCGCATTCACGGCCCGAAGTCTTGATGAATGTGATGTTGTACTTGCCATGTACCATGATCAAGGATTACCCGTAATCAAACATTCCGGGTTTGGTGAAGTCGTAAATGTCACACTCGGGCTACCAATTATCCGAACCTCAGTTGACCATGGGACTGCCCTAGATTTAGCGGGCACTGGCAAAGCCGAACATTCGAGTCTATGCGCAGCCTTGGATATGGCCATTGATCTATCGAAACGCAGATTGTGTAAAAATTGAATCGCAATAACCCTCGTAAACGATTTGGTCAGCACTTCCTGACCGACCAAGTTGTTCTTGCTTCAATTATCGATGCCTTCTCTCCCAAGCGAGATGACAGGGTACTTGAAATCGGGCCCGGTACGGGAATGTTAACCGAACACTTGCTGGAGCATTTAGAGAATTTGGTCGCTATCGAAGTGGACCGAGATATGGTGACAGTATTAAGCCAACGATATTCCTGTAATTCCTTGTCTATCCTGCAAAATGATATTCTAAAAATCAATATTCGATCACCAAAAATTCTTGGGAATAGTTCTAGGATTCGAATTATTGGCAATCTTCCATACAACATATCAACGCCTTTGCTATTTCACATGTTCGACAGCCTGGATATTATTCAAGACATGTTGTTCATGGTACAAAAAGAAGTTGCCTTACGACTGATCGCTCGGGTTGGCAACCGCAACTATGGCAGGCTTTCAGTCATGGCTGGCTTACGAGTTGAGACCGACCTTCTGTTTGATGTAGCACCCGAAAGTTTTTCACCATCGCCAAAAGTCACTTCTTCGGTCATTCATATGCAACCGAAGCTCCCGTTCAGATCGCTAAAAAATCAAAAAAGACTAGATATGATCGTCAAAACAGCGTTTTCGAATCGCCGTAAAACCCTACGCAATGCTCTTTCAAATGTTATCACCGCAGAACAATTTCACCAGGCTGAGATTGATGATTCACTACGCCCCGAGAACCTTGAGCCGAACGATTATTTACGGTTAGCAGATTTGACGAACTAGTCTCTCGCAGTTGGTAACTGTGACAGATTGTCAATAATTGTTGCTTCAATTTCCGAGCTCAATTTGCGTGTTTTCTTTCCTTCAGCATGTATAGGCGGACCAATGATTAGATCAATTTTCCCAGAATACTTCAGCAAGCTGTTTTTCGGCCAAAATACCCCGGCATTATGCGCCACTGGAACCACGGGGGCTCCCGTTTTCGCAGCGATCATGGCTCCACCAATTTGAAATTTTCCCGGTTGCCCAGGACTATGACGGGTGCCTTCTGGAAATACCACCAACCACCTACCCTCTTTCAGACGCTCAGCCCCTTGTTTTATCAGACTATCTAGAGCTCGAACTTTGTGTTCACGGTCGATTGCAACTGGGCGAGTCATAGCGAGTCCCCAGCCTAAAAATGGTATTTTTAAAAGACTTCTCTTCAATAGAAATGATTGAGTTGGGAAAATTAACTGAAACGCCAATGTCTCCCAGGCAGATTGATGATTCGAAATGATAATTGATGGTTCGCTGGGTATATTCTCCTTCCCCTGAACATGAAAAGTAATACCGTAAATTATTGCTAACGTCCAGATATTGAATCGTGCCCACTGTAGAATAATTCGATCCTTCAGATTTGATGAGATTCCAGCACCAATGAGAGCCGCCAAAAATATGATAATAGCACTTGCAACTTGTCCAAATAAGTAGATCAATGCTCGAATATATTGCATCAGTAGATTCGGCTGATCAATGTGTTTGGTGCAATAATTCCGTAACAAAACATCCGAGATCTGGATAGACTGGGGTATCTGCCAGATTTGCATGTTCGCATAAGCGGATTTTCTCAGCTGTTCTTTCACCTCTACCGGTTTTTACCAAAATGGGTTTGGCAGAGGCCCTGGTCGCCGCTTGTAGATCACTGAGTGAATCTCCAACCGCATAGACTTCACGCAAATCAACATTCAAACGTTCCGCCAATTTGAAAAACAAGCCCGGTTCTGGTTTTCGACAACTGAAATTCTCTGTTTCGCTATACGGGCAGAAAAAAATTGCGCTAATTTCACCCCCAAAGCGGGACAATTCGTAAAACATCTTTTGATGGATACGGTTTAGCGTATTTATTGACAATAAACCTAGGGAAATGCCGGGCTGATTCGTTATGATTACAACGCTGTAATTTTCCCGAGTGAGCCTTGCAATCGCCTCAAGACTGCCCGGGATTGCAACCCATTCCTCTGGAGATTTGATGCAAGAATCAGAGTCTTGATTAATAACGCCATCTCGACCAAGGACAATAAGTTTGAACCTATTCATACGGTTCCTCGAATTGCGATACTCGAATTCGTCCTTTAATCATTTTGGAAGATCGTCCAGACAGTTTTTGCATTTTCTTCCAAAACGCCTCATTGAGATCAAACTTGGCGGCAATTGCACTGCCGAGCAACAGAATGAGCAAATCAGCGCATTCTTCTGACAGTTGATCTATGCTCTTACCCTTACTGACACAGGCCGATATCTCACCGAGTTCTTCGGCCATCAATGCAACTCGGTAAACCATATCCTCTCCAACATATTTCTCAAATTCATGCTTATTATGAAAATCCTGAACAGCTTGAAGCATCTGAGCATATGAGTCGGTATTTTTCATGACTTTTCCAGCCTGATTTGAGAGAAATCGATTACATCGAAAAACATTGAACGAATCGATTGCAAAATATTGATTCGGTTATCCCGTATCCTTGGATCGTCAGCATTGATGAGAACATGGTCGAAAAACTGATCAATGTAGATGCCTATACCGAATAAACTGTGAAATCCTTCCTGATATTTCCCCTGTTGTTTATCTGCAAACACTCGCGATTCGATATCGAGTAGCACCTGAACTAACTCATGCTCCTTTTCTTCTTCGAGAAGGCTAATATCAATCTTTTTTGGAGAAACAGGCACATTGGGGATATCTCGCAGAATATTCGAAATACGTTTATTGATTGCAATGATTGATGTAGCTATTTCTAGGTTTTCATCTAACAATCTCTTTGTCGACTCCATGCGATTTAACAAATCAAGTGGTCGTGTAGGTTTCCCACTCATTGCCGCATTCCAGAGATTTGTCTGATAACCCTGACTCGACATGAGTTGTTTCGATCGAGCAAGAATATATTCAAGAAGTTCCTGTCGGACACTTTCACCTACATCGATATCTTCCCATTCTTGCACCTGATAGAGTTCCATCCCCCAGTCGATCAGTTCTGATAAATCCAGGTCAATCCGGTTTTCAAGCAAAATACGCAAAACAGCAAGAGAAGCACGTCGTAAACTGAAGGGATCTTTTTCTCCACTTGGAATATCACCACAAGCAAAAATCCCACATAAGGTATCAACTCGGTCTGCAATCGCCACACTACTTGCAAGTCCTGTCGGTGGTAGTTTATCACCCGAAAATCTTGGCAGATAATGAGTTTCGATCACTTGTGCGATATTTTCGTGGTATCCCTCTGCGAGAGCATAATACCGTCCGACCACTCCTTGAAGTTTTGGAAACTCACCCACCATTTCTGTTACTAAGTCCGTCTTGCACAACCGCGCAGCCAGATCGGTAGCTTCTGCATCAAGATCTAGCTGATTAGATATTTTTTTTGCTAATTCAACGATGCGGTAAGATTTATCAAAGATCGAACCCAATTTGTTGTGAAAAACCAGTGTCTTCAATCGATCAAAACGATCCATGAGACGAATCTTTTGATCCGACGACCAGAAATACTCGGCATCAGAGAGTCTCGCTCCAAGCACTCGTTCATTGCCTTTTCGTACTCGACCCGGGTCCCTACTATCGATATTGGTAACAACAATGAATCGTGATGTGATTTGATCATCCTGATCAACGAGATGGAAGTATTTTTGGTGCGCTGTCATGGTTTCAACCAACACTTCTCTGGGCAGATTTAGGAAACGTTGATCAAACGAACCTTCGAGAGTTATTGGCCATTCTGTAAGACCAACCACTTCATCTAATAGCTCCGGATCGATCACAGGCTTGAGGCCATGTTGTTGAGTAATGTGGTTAACTTGATCGCAAATCGTTGTTTTTCGAGATGAGTAGTCTGCGATGACAAAACCTTTATGTTGTAATTCATCAGCGTATTGATCCGCATCATTGATTGAAATTCGCTCGGAAGCATGAAACCGATGACCACGACTAATTCGGTCACTCTTTAAACCCATTAATTCAAAATTCAAAGCCACTCCACCATGTAAGGCAAGCAACCAATGTACCGGTCGTATAAATTCATGCTCGCAATGACCCCAGCGCATTCGTTTTGGGATTGGTAACCGATGAATCGCATCATTGAGGATATCTGGAATAATGGATTCAAGTGCTTTACCTTGAATTGTCTGGGTATAAGCTAGCCACTCACCCTTGTCGGTCTTAAGAGTTTCAAGACTATCCACTGGAACACCGCATGATTGGGCAAAACCCTCAGCTGCCGGTGTTGGTATACCGTCTTTCGTAAATGCTACCGAAACGGAAGGACCTTTTTTTTGTTGTAGCTGATTTGGTTGAAGACGTAATACCTGTTCAATTTTGACAGCAATCCGTCTGGGGCTAGCAAAGGAATACCAAGGCAAATTGGTGTTGAGCAACAAGTCCGATTCTTTCAGAGCGTTGCCAATTGACTCTGTAAAAGCACTTGACAGGGATTGTAGTGCTTTCGGCGGCAACTCTTCTGTACCGATCTCAATTAGAAGGGTATACGCTTCATTATCCATGATTACTGGGTTATCCGCTGGTGTTTGCTTTTGAGTCTTGAGCTTGTTTGGAGTTTAGTCTTGGAAAACCCATTTTTTCACGGCTAGAAAAATATTCATTTGCTACGCTTCGTGCTAAATTGCGCACCCGTGCAATATATCGAACCCGTTCCGTTACCCCGATTGCCTGTCTGGAATCCAACAGATTAAAAGTATGGGAGGCCCGTAAAACCTGCTCATAGGCTGGCAATGGCAGATTATATTTAACTAGATTCATTGCTGCGGTTTCTGCTGATTGGAATTGATGTAGCAATGTATCAATATCCGCATACTCAAAATTATAGGCAGATTGTTCCAATTCATTCTGTCTATAAATATCTCCATAGGTCCAAGTTGAATTGCCGTTCGCCCAGACTAGATCGAACAGTGAGTCGACGCTTTGAATGTACATCGCGATTCGCTCAAGCCCATAAGTAATCTCGCCAGTAACCGGTCTGCAATCAAGTCCCCCCGCTTGTTGAAAATAAGTGAATTGTGAAACTTCCATTCCATTTAACCAAACTTCCCAACCTAGTCCCCACGCACCCAATGTGGGTGATTCCCAATCATCCTCAACAAACCGTATATCGTCTATTAGAAAATCAAATCCAAGATGTCGGAGTGAGCCAATATATAGATCCTGAAAATTTTCAGGCGATGGTTTCATCACGACTTGGAATTGAAAGTAGTGTTGCGTACGATTTGGATTCTCACCATAACGACCGTCGGTGGGACGTCTTGACGGTTGGACATAAGCCGCTTGGATTGGCTCAGGACCAATCGCGGCAAGAAAAGTGGCTGGATGAAATGTTCCAGCCCCTACTTCCATATCGTAGGGTTGCAATACCACACAGCCCTGATCGGACCAGTACTGTTGTAAAGAAAAAATTAATTGCTGAAATGTGAGCATTTGGTACTTTGCAAATCCATTAAATTGTAATAATGGAATGGTTTTATGCTACTTCGCCATGGAGGTCAGTAATTGCGTAAGACGATCTAGCTCCTCTAACCGTTCCCCCTGGATCATAAACCTAAGGACCGGTCGCTGCTTTTTCTCTAGAATCAATAAATCTCCATCCGCCTGAGCTTGATGTAAACGACCAAATCCATATTCTCGGCCCGGTATCGGAATTTCCAATTCATTCTCTTCAATAATTTCCAAGAAAGAACCAATTTGCGGACCTCCTTTATGGTATTGTCCGGTGGAATGGAGGTATCTTGGTCCAAAACCGATTGTAACAATGTCGAAAACAGACATAAATGAATCAGCTAACTTTTCAAGAGATTTTTCAATCGATCTTTCTCTGGGCAGATAAGCAAGTATAGCAAGATAGCTTTCCTTTCCTGTCTGTTTACAAAATTTCTCGATTTTATTCTTCAAAATAGTTATGGGTTGTGTACCGAACTGAATTGTAATGTTTTTGAAATCATAATGTTTTTCATCAGACGATTTTTGCAGACTATCCTCGACAAGACGCAGAGTTTGCTTTTTTGATGCCTCGACATCCGGCTGATCAAAGGCATTGATATTCAGATAACTGGCAGCGATAGACACTGCCGCCATCCACTGCATGAAGATCCCTCCCAGATCATATTCATCTTGCATAGTAATTCTGATCGATTGATACTTATCGGATGTGAGGATTTTTCTGTCGATTTGCTTGGAATGAACTAGAAGTATCCCTTTGCCTTGTTTACCTGTACTCTCTGCAACCAATTGTTCAATCCAGCCAAATAATGGATACAAAGGAAACTGTATATCAACCCGTAGTATTCCATAACCAGATGCTGAACATGCATTCATTGCTTGAATCATGTTTACGAGTTCAGAGGATTTTCCTGTCAGGCAATTTGACCATGCTCGATTTAATTGTTTTCCCAGGCGCACGAGATCAATACCCATCAAAGCTGCTGGTACAAGGGAGAAGTAGCTCAAAGCTGAAAATCTGCCAACAATATCGTTGGGATTAACAAATACATGAAGGAAGTTTTCGGTAGAAGCGATCTTACCCAAATCTGTATCGGCATCGGTAATCGCAATAAACTTTTTGTTTGGGTGCCCTTTCAGTGATTTGGCTCTTTCGAATAACCATGCATACAAGCACATGGTTTCGATGGTGTTACCCGATTTACTCGCAACAATAAATAAGGTCTGATCGCTAATCTTGAGTTGGTGCAATACTGCTGGAGAAGTGGTATCCAGTATGGTGATTTCAGGAAATCCATTTTGTCTTCCAAATACCGAATAAAAGACCTCAGTTGCTAGACTTGCTCCTCCCATACCGATCAGAACAATTTGCTCAATCTGGCGTTCAACCATTAATGACTTAGCCCATTGCATCAGATTGCAAGCATGCTCTTGGATAAAACCAATCGAATCGAGCCAGCCAAGAGGCGGATTATCATTACCCTGCCAAAGTAATTGATCACGCTTTATGAGTCGCTCGATTAGTAATGCTGCATCATCATTCATTACCATTACTGTAATTGGTTAGCGGGTGTTAATTGATGAACTGCCTAGTGTTCAGGTTAAGAACTTGAAACGACGAATTAAACCTGGTAGGTTGCAATTGAAAAGCACTACTTTACTTTCTATGATTATTTGGATAAACATCAAATTCTAGTACAGTTTTTGAGTCATAATCGTTCCTGCTACTACAAGTTATGCCTGACAAATCCTATGATTATTGTACAATTCAGACGGTTTGGGGATTCTCAATCGGAGTCTGACCTTAGGGTATACTGGGGCCTCTCGTTCTTTAGGATAAGTATTTCAGTCACTCATTTTCCATTTTCCCTTTAGCGATCTCCTTAAAATTGGACTCAATCGCTTCACAAGCCCGATTAACTTTTGATGCTTTACCAAGCATACCACAAGAAAATCAACCTCATAACCGGCATAAAGCACTCATTGCTCGAAAAACTAGAGTTCGCTCGTAATGTGTCAGCAAAACCTCGAATTTGTCTCTCTATCTAGCCTATGCTATCGAATGATTAGACCTGTATTGATACGTCTTGATATCTGATTTTTTGTATAAATATCTTTCATGTGAGTATCTGCAGAGTGTATTTTAATTCAGGTTAATGATCAGTTTCTGTTTCTCAAGACCTCATTCAAGAACTGAAAATAGCTCACCTGAGGTGATGTTCTTGACCCTTGAGATGATGCTTCCATCCCAGAAATAAGAAAAATACCGACCTTGTTTGGGAATACCTGCAACATCCGGCCAGAACAGAGCCACTGCTTGACCATAAGGATATCGAACACTACGGTAGAGCAGTCCATTTGATCCTTTGTCTCTTAGTTCACTGGATAGCGTTTGAGGAATCGCATAGTCATCTAGATGATACAGATCCTCTAAGGCCGATTTATCGGAAACGTTATGTAGATCAGAATTGATCGATCCCACCAGCTCGCAGAAGTCAGAGGTCCAACCAGAAGACTCGGAAGTTGCTTCCATGAACCGACCATGATGATAGATCGTCTCGAATAGAGCCACTTCGATACAATCGCCGGCATAGTAGACACCGTAGCTTCCGTCGCTGAACCGGCTCGGCCAGTCTAGGGTAGCATGAACGAAAGGAGCCATGGCCCAAGATGCTCCTTCTCCAGATACGCGACGATCGGACGGGACCTGATCGAGCATGCCTACGTTTTTGGCAATCTCGGGACTGGTCTTAGCTTCAGCTGACAAAATTGCCTCCCAATCAGCCGGATCCGCAATATCCTCAAATAGATTGATCGGTAGGAACCGTGATCGAACAATCCTGTAGGTCTTTCTCCATGTCACGCGAGAAATCGGCGGTTCTTCCAAGGACTCATCCACCCCTTATACTATCGAGATAGCAACGAACACGTATGATATCCACGAGTTCGCCGCCAAGCATAACATCGAGTGCCGAAACCCCACCAAACGCCTTATTTGGTCGTTTGATCCAGCCGTAAGCTCGATCAACATCCCTGAAGATGATCCGCAAGGTCTTATGGATGCCCAGTAGATTCGACAAACGGTAGCTTAAGTCGCGTGGAATGCGGCCAACAACACCAGTTTTCCAGCGCGCCCAGGTCCGTAAGGAAAGACCTCCCAACAAGATTGTGGACTGGGTATCAGTAAGTTTCCACCGATGAAACAGGTTTACCACAGTTCGAGCCATAGCCTCAGCTTCTGTATCGGAGATTATTGGTTCGGATGGTTGTGACGCTGTTTTTGGAACAAGTTCAAGTTGCGGCATTGTGAAAAATAATTGCCTTTTGGCATATTATGAGATATTTCGGCCATATTGCAAATCTCTCTAATCTTTAAATCGACTGCACAACATTGGGCGCAAAGCCATATGCACTATGGGTTTCAACCCTTGACCTATAATCACCAATTAAATGAGTCCACAGACCCTTCGACAACCACACCATATAAGGTACTGAGACTACTTTCGAGTTTTCTATTTATGGATTAGGGAATCTGTGTCGTATTCTAGGCCTCAATCCATTTTTCAAGTAGTTGTTAATACCTATTTTCAATAACCAGATTCGTCAAGTTGATATCTAGAATCTGCTACCGAACTTGTGGTATTGGTTTTATTATTTTTCAAATAGTTAGGGGTTCAGTCGACCGTACAGAGTTAGTATGGTTTTAGGGATTTCTATTAACAGGACTTGAAGCGTTTTCCAATAACCGAAGTTTAACATGTAGTGTTCCAACCTATTGATAATTTGTAATTAAAAAAATCGAGTGGCACTACAAGTGCATTCATCCACCGATTTTCGGTGGA
>JAPOUQ010000077.1 GCA_026708585.1 Gammaproteobacteria bacterium | reverse complement strand
TGTTTCAAAATTCTACGCTTTTGTCGATCCCATTCTCTTTGCTTAATGGTTTGACGCTTGTCATGTTGCTTTTTCCCTTTCGCAAGTGCGATTTTCAATTTTGCCCGACCTCGGACCCAATACAACTTGAGCGGTACGATGGTATAACCGGATCGTTCTGTTAACCCAATCAATTTGCTAATTTCTTTCGCATGTAGCAATAATTTACGTCGGCGGGTTGGATTCGGGTTAATGTGCGTACTAGTTGAAGTCATAGGGGAGATATGAGCTCCAACCAGAAGTACTTCACCCATGAATATGGTTACATAGCTTTCTGACAATTGGGCACGGTTCGCCCGAAGACTTTTTACCTCCCAACCTTCCAGAACAATTCCCGCCTCAAACTCTTCTTCTATCGCATAGTTGTATCTTGCTTTCCTGTTGGCTACGATCAGGCTATTATCAGTATTATTTTTTTTATTCATTCGTTGGGTTAATCTGGATAAATACAGTTGAAGTTCGTCAGTTATCGATTATCCGATAACGATTCAGATAAGTATCAAATCATATGAAAATTGTGCAATACATGATAATGGTTTACATTATCGCAGGTTGATTGGTTTGTGACTAAATCATTATCATTTTCAGGTTGATCACAGATCGATTTGTTGTTGAGTTAAACTGTCCATGAATCTAGATCAATAATCCGATGCAAAACATAAACCAATCCCAAATCGTACCATACCCACAAAAGTCCATGTTTGAACTGGTCGATGATGTGGACCGATATCAGGATTTTTTGCCATGGTGTGGAGGGTCTAAGGTACTAGAACAGACTGATTCTACCGTTACTGCATCAGTATCCATTGCATTCAAGGGGCTTCACAAGTCCTTCATTACACGCAATACATTAACAAAATATGACCGAATCTCGATGGAGTTGGTAGATGGACCATTTCAGGAACTATCCGGTGAATGGCGATTTTTTGCAATTGATGATCATTCCTGTGAAGTAACGCTGAATCTTGACTTTGAGGTTGCTGGCGGCGTGTTAGGGAAAATCATCAAGCCGGTGTTTTTATTAATATGTGAATCAATGGTTAAGGCTTTTTGTAACAGAGCAGATGAATTGTATGGCAATGGGAAGTGAAACGATCCAAATTGAAGTTGCTTATGCACTGCCCGAAAAACAGACTATCATCTTACTTGATTGCCCATTTGGTACAACAATTTCACAGGCTATTAAACGCTCAGGAATTCTAACTGAATTTCCTGAGCTAGCCACCTTAGACTTTGAAGTCGGTGTGCATGGTACAAAACAAGTTTTTGAATATCGAGTTTCAGATCAAGATCGAGTTGAGATTTATAGACCACTTGAGATCCTGCCAACTGAGGCAAGAAAGTTGAGAGCTCTGGATCGCAATAAAGTGAACCGCCCATCCTGAAGCATCCAAAATGGTTGAGGAGAAACTAGAGAAAACGAAATCAGTACCCTCTAGGCCACCACTGAATTAAAATCCAGATATTAAAGGTATTGGGAATTGGTTTTTCGATTCGGTTAGTAAGCTGATCATTTCCATGTTAACCGTCTTATATTTTGATTATGCTGTCTTTGTGCACTGAACACGATGATAGTATTTTCTGTATGGCAATCTCATCATAATTTTATGCTCTTTTATCATCCAAACCGTCATTCATATTTATCTCCCATTCTCGGTTTTGCATTTAAAAACCAGTCTTAATACAGTAGTTCACATGCGACCGGACTATGACACAGATTTTTATCAAACCTCAATCAAGTCAAGATTTAGAACAAACAGACTGAAGTCCCTGTCGGAAAGAAGCAGTGAGATCTTTTGAATGATGAGAATGTGGTGATAATCTACATCAACAGTTTTCCGAATAGTGATGCCCTTTTCTGCGCAAGTCCCTCTAATTTTCAGTACTTATAAATTGCCAGTTCCTTATTCAACATTTCAAAGACGGTGATATTTTCAAACAGCATTTTTGCTAACTTGTAGTCCTTGTTGTTTTTGAATCCCTGCAGTGCTTCAGAC
>JAPOUQ010000026.1 GCA_026708585.1 Gammaproteobacteria bacterium | reverse complement strand
AGAATCAGTGGATCGGTTTGTGTGCCCGATCCCGTCTTTTCGTACCTATCTGCTTTACCGGGGTGGGCTCGTAGAGAATCCGACTTAAACACTAGCTGCTGTTGATAGCAACGACTCTTTACCGCCTGATCTGATTTCTATCTTGTTCGCTAAACGTTCTCCCAAAGCAAAAATAAAAAATATTCTCACGTTTCGACAAACAGAAGTTGATGAGTTTCCCACAGAGGCAGTCCAATAACGCCGCTATAACTGCCCGAGAGTCGGTTAACAAAACCCCCTGCTCCACTTTGGATTCCATAGCCACCAGCTTTGTCGTAGGGATCTTCAGTCAGACAGTAGCGATAGATTTCCTCATGGCACAACATCCGGAAAGTTACTTTTGTTTGGCATAGTAGGGATTGACAGCCCTGAGAAGTACACAGAGCGACCGAACTAAATACAGTATGGGTATCTCCTGAGAGCTTGGTCAGCATACTGGCTGCTTCATCAGGGCTTGTGGGTTTACCAAGTATCTTATCGGCGATAACGACAGTAGTATCTCCACCAAGCACTCGCACATTTGGACCTCTCTGTCGATAGACTACCCTAGCTTTTTCCATAGCAAGTCGGCGAGTCATGGTCTCGGGTAGTTCATTTGAAAGTGGAGATTCGTCAATCTCGGGATTGACCACTTCAAAATCCGACACGAGCAATGCAAGCAACTTTCTCCGTTGCGGTGAACGAGAAGCCAAAATTAAGGGTTTGCTCATCGATGATATGGAAACTTCTGTAGTATCGAGTAACCTCGATATAGTTGTTCGGCAACAATTACCCTAGCTAGACCATGTGGGAAAGTTAAATCAGAAAGCGACCAGCTTACATGACACTTCCGGATAAATTCTCCACTAAATCCATCGGGTCCGCCAATTACCAAGGTAACTGAATCGCCCTCATTCAGCCAATTTTGCATTTTGCGGGCAACCTGTTTCGTTGTCCATTGAATACCCCGCTTATCGAGCGCAATGAGGTAGGATGATGCTGGAGCCGAGTCGAGAAGTTTGGATTCTTCCAGTTGCTTAATTTTTTCAACGTCAGCGTTTTTCCCTCTACGGAATGCAGGAATTTCAATGAGCCTCAGTCGAAACGGTCTGCTGATTCGTTTCTGGTATTCCAAAAAGCCCTGATCAATCCAAGTTGGCATTCGATCGCCGACCGCGAGTATAGTTATATTCAACATCCTGAGTGAACCAAGATTCGAAAAAAAGCTGGAGCCATAGCTTGTTTTGATTGATTGCGCATAATGACAGATGTGTTATGTCAGCCTGCCAAAAAGCAGACATCGAAATTTTATCTGGTTGATCTGTTATTGGGGCTTTGGATGAGTTATTGCGAATCTCAATGGGTCTTAACAGGACTACTCCGCAAGGTCAACTCCAAAATGGATTACTGGCTGACCATACCATTTTCAATTCTCAAAGGCTATACATTGGTTGTTATTGTTCACGAAATTTGAGTTTCTTGCGGCAATGATTCTCCTTGACTGAGAGAGTCATCCCAGAGTCCTTCCAAGTCATAATGCTTGCGTGTTCTCTCACGCATAATATGGACGATTACGTCCACATAATCCACCAGCACCCAGTTTTTTGAGTCCTCACCCTCAACACCAATTGGACTGAAGTTTTGTGTATTCATGAATTCCAGTACCCGTTCAGAGAGGGTCTTTACATGTCGATCAGAACTACCGGTTACAATGACCATACAGTCGGTAATATCCGTGAGTTTGCGAACATCGAGAATCTTGATATCGATGCCCTTGGCTTCTTCAAGTGCAGACATAATCACATCGGTCATTGCCTGGGCCTCTGTATCTCGGTTGCGGTTACGGTTTGACTGGTTCGGATTTTGGGTCATAATGGTACAGGTTGTTGGTTTGAATATATTCCTGAACTTCCTTCGGTACAAGTTGGCTAATATCGGATTTTTCCGATAGGTAGGTGCGAATTTGTGACGAAGAAATAGCGCATGGCTGGATTGGTGGAAAATAAATTCGCCCAGCAGCAGAATAGCGGAGGTCATCCATTGAGCTTGCTGTTGCACGTTCCCACCAATTGGGAAGCGGGTTCGGTATTGCTACACCAGGACGGTTCATGATGATGAGGTGTATGGTAGACAACAGATCGGGCCAGCGGTGCCACGATTCAAATTCGAGTAATGCATCCAAACCGAGAATAAAACATAACACACGATCGGGGTAAATTTGTCGCAGTTTCGTCACGGTGTGGTAAGTAAAACACGCTTGTTTTTGATCGATTTCGATGTTGCTGACATACAATTCAGGATAATTTCTGAGAGCTAAGTTTACCATTTCATAACGATCTTGAGCTGAGGCGAAAGGGCTTCGCCGGTGAGCGGGGATACCAGCTGGTATCCAGCATACTTCCTCTAGACGGCAAATTCTGACAATAGAAAGTACGGTGCCGAGGTGGCCGTTGTGAACGGGGTCGAAGGTGCCACCATATAGACCATACAAAGAATGACTCATGGTTGTATGGACTTCATGGGATCGATAGCGTTGACTTCATTGTATGATTTACAGATCACAAACACAGAGCATCAATGATATGGGTTAGACTTCAGAGATTGTTCTCCTTACTCTTCAATCATTCTGGGTGAAATTTGAAAGAGCCTCATCCTCGTTTTGGGTAGATTTGACAAACCGGAATCAATTCAAAAAACAAGATGGAAAACAGCGTGGTTGATAGATCGTGCTTGCAATATTCAACTTCGAGTTTGCGTGATCTTGAATTCCCATTCTACTGTGCCTTTAGGAGAGACCGCTTCAAACGAGATATATCTTGACAAATCTCTTGATTGGCCGGGCGGAATGACCAAATTAATACGTGCTTCTTCCTGACCAACAACAGTACAACTGTTTCGATCGCTACTAAGGCAGTCAAACATGGTTATACTGATTGCAGAATCTCGCAATGTGGCCGCGTCATTCTGATTGATTAGGCGGGCACTGAGGGTATAGCCATCCCGGTAGCCCGGTGTCATGATTGGGTTTTCGATAATGATGTCATCTGTTGGTAATTTTGCTCGTGCATTTTCCCCACGTTCGCTAGTGGTGATGATGATAAAAATAGCACAAACAGCCAGTACACCCAGAATACTGAATCCGGTCTTTGGGTAGAATCTCGACAGATACAGCAAGCCAGCCACAATGATGACCAAAAGAATCCACTGCATACGATCACTCCAAGCTGATTTGATATTTATAAAATAGAGACAATGTCATAACTTCTCAAGGTCTCAGACACAGAATTGGCAGTGTATCGGCAACAATTCTTGACATAAATCATGCATAATGGTTTTATTGGTATAAATTGACCCCTAGTATATCCCTATTGTAAGACCTCTTAGAGCTATGAAATATTACGAATCTATGATCGATACCATTGGTAACACGCCTCTGGTTCAGTTGAATTCCGTTAATCGTGGAATTCCGGGCACGATACTGGCCAAGGTAGAGTATTTCAACCCTGGTAACTCAATGAAGGACCGCATGGCTATTAAGATGATTGAAGATGCTGAGGCTAGAGGCGACCTGAAACCCGGCGGCACCATTGTTGAGGGTACCTCTGGAAATACCGGTATGGGACTGGCTCTAGCGGCAATTGCCAAAGGTTATCGTTGTGTATTTACGCTCGCCGACAAACAATCACGGGAAAAGATTGATATCCTGCGAGCGGTTGGTGCGGAGGTAATTGTATGCCCGACTGCAGTTGCGCCAGATGATCCACGTTCTTATTATTCGGTAGCCCAGCGTATTACCGAAGAGACTGAAAATTCCTATTATCCGAACCAGTATAACAATCTGTCCAATACGGCTGCTCATTATGAGACCACAGGCCCTGAAATATGGCGGGACACCGAGGGCAAAATCACACACTATGTAGCTGGCGTTGGCACCGGAGGTTCGATGTGTGGTGTGGCTCGATACCTAAAAGAGCAAAACCCGGATGTAGTAACAGTGGGGATTGATACTTATGGGTCAGTCTTCAAAAAATACAAGGAGACCGGAGTGTTTGATGAGAAAGAGGTATATCCATATCTTACGGAAGGAATTGGGGAGGATATTCTGCCCGCAAACGTTGATTTTTCGTTGATTGATCATTTTGTGAAAGTCACGGACAAGGATGCCGCGATCATGACCCGACGATTGTCTAGGGAGGAGGGAATGTTTGTTGGCTGGTCATGTGGATCAGCAGTTTGGGGAGCACTGGAGTGGGCAAAAAAGCATCTCAAGGATGATGATGTAATGGTGATCATTATGCCTGATCATGGTACCCGTTATCTTGCAAAAGTGTACAACGATGACTGGATGAAAGATCATGGTTTTCTTGAGAATCGCGAATATTCGACAGCTACAACAATCATTTCGAAACAAAGTGGAGAGAACGCATTGACAACGATACCGCAGGAGGCGACCGTAGCAGAGGCATTGAATCTGATGACTTCTGCCAACATTTCCCAGTTGCCGGTAGTTGCTGCTGATGAGTTTGTTGGAAGTCTCAGCGATACGCGGTTGTTATCGAACTTGATTGATGATCCGTCAATCCGAAATGTTGCAATCCAAGAAGTTATGGAACCGCCATTTCAGTTTGTGCCGGCCGATACAACTCTCGATGTGCTGTCCTCTATGATCAGTCGTGATTGTCAGGCAGTGATGGTGCGAGATAGACAGGGTTTGCCGCGAATCATCACACAACACGATTTGTTAGAATCAATATCAGTGGCTTGATCGAAAACAAATAGCATGAAACAGTCTTTTTCATTGTTTTTCTGGTTGATCAATTGATGATGTCAGATGAGTGCATTCACTGAGAAAACAGCCGCGTAGAACAAAGCCAAGAAGCCCTTGTGCTCTATCCATTTCAAGCCCATTATTTCATCCTACTCGTGCTAATTCTGGTGAGTAATTTTTCGGGCAAAATCGATATCGCTACAGCACATGCTAGTATGTAGAAAGTGGTAATGTTCAAGATATCTCACGTTTCGGTGCCAGGTAGACAGGAAAAGATATTGGGGGCTGACCTTTATTCCTATTCCGATATGGACATCTTAGTGAAATCTGAAAGCACCGCCTGTCCTAAATGGTATCGGGTGGTATGTTTACAGGTAGCGTACAAAGGTAGTCACGAAAGGAGGGGATAGGAATCTGATAGTGTTTGGGAGGTTTTTCCGTCTCAATCAAGACTCCTGCATGCAGTGCATCAGACAGGAATTCATCTGTAGATTGTTCTTTCTCGCTTCGAGCAAATTGGGTTAGGTGATGTATTTCGCTCCAACCTAATACTCCATCACTATCTTTCAAAACCAATGCCAATTGTTTGTAAACCCATGGTTCACTTGAGCATCTTCGGAGGATTGTTCTATAGTAATTTTCCTTGCTTTCTTGGGCATGATGCAGGGCTAGTTCTAACCCTTCATTCTTAATCTCGCCTCCATGTTCAACAATCACGCGACAAGCAGCAACGGTTACACGATTGATGTGTTGTGGCCAGCCTTGAGATAGTTCCGCCAAGCGTTCTATCCAACTCTCCCGTACTTCCCTTGAACCGGAAAAGTTATAGGCTTCAAACACGCTCTGGACTACTTTCGAGGATTCCTCATGCGACAGCAGTTCCAGATTTACCACCCGCTCACTAGGAGGTCTTGAAAGCCCTCGCTCACTTAGAACTTCCTCGGTATCGCTCAAACCAAAGAAGGCGGTTATTAGGGGGATACCCTGAGTATTTCGGTGCAAACAATCGATTACCCCTTTGGTTATGTCATCTTTCACGATATTCTGGGCTTCATCGACAAACACGACGACATGATAATTGCCAAGTAGAGGTTGCACATATTCAAACAGTCCCTGGGGAGATTCTGCCAGCTCTTTATTGCCTAGGGATACCCCGCTAATTGAAACATCTCTATAGGGTATTTCCTTGAGCAGCTGTCTGCCCTTCTCAAGGGAGTTTTTCAGGGTAGCAGATATTCGGTTGTCTGAATGATGCAAGAGACGTTCACTTTCTGCATTGGCTGCACTGACCATGGATCGAACCACGGTATTTGGCCATTTTAGGCTTGCCGGATCGATCAATACCGCTATCCATGGGTCTGCAATTGTCGAATACTGACGAACAGCCTCCATGCACTCCTGCATAAACGCTGTTTTCCCGGCTCCCGGAGCGCCCTGGAATATCATGGAGCCGCCACCAATGACATCACTGTTGAGACTCAACAAGGCATCCCGAAAAATCTGGTATTCGCTATCACGGCCTTGAAAGAATGCTTCGCGTCCGGATTCAGCACGATCAGTGCGTCGCAACCAATCCTCCAAAGGCATTGGATTAGCAGGTGGAGGTTTTGGGAAGAGTATTTCGTTCATGGTGCAATCATATCATCAGTTGTATGCATGTCTAGAAGCACACTACACCGAAGACGATGGCGCCGACATTTGCATCTCTTTTGGAGGGATATATGGTCCCACAATACCGGTGTAGATCAAGAAAAGCTCTAATCCTGACTTGTGAAAAGCTAGTCATGATCAACTTATCGCTCGTTATGTTAGAGATGATCGTACCGGTGGATATGGGATCAACTGACGAGCAAGAGCGTCTGATTTCTCTTTCCGAGTATTTTTTCCAATGGGAGAATAATAATCTAGTAGCCACTTCGACCCGACTTCCCTGCTATTCCGGCGGGAAAAAATTACAGTATGCTGGCGAACAGAATATGGTCAGGTTATTTTCTATCCTTTCCAGAATGATATCTTGGGTGCGGCAGATTGGCTACATTATCTCGAGATTTTTTATCCAGGTGAAAGGAAAAAATGGGGAATTATATCTAATAGTAACATTTGTGATATAATTTTGTTGATGCTTTGAGGATTTAACAATGCGCCGTTACATGAAATTAATATTTAAGATTCTTGAATACACAGAAACAAGCAAGCAAAACGGAGGACAGCTTCAACTTCCAGAATTTGAAGAATATACCAATGAACAAGTTAATTACCATGCAAGATTATGCAGAGATGCCGGTTATATAAATCTTGACACAAATCGCGGACACCAAAATATTGGCATAATCGAATTGACTTGGCAAGGGCATGAAGAGCTGGATCGAATGCGTAAAGAGGGATGCTGCAAATAATTTGAAAAAAGTGTAAAAATATGTTGACATATCCGTTCTGTAATGTTACTATTCAGTAAATTGATTAACGGATACTGCAAATGAACGAAGCACCTGGCAAGCACTACCGAGAAGGATTAACCCTCCTGGAAATCGCTGACATGTTCAGCGATGAAAATAAATCAAGAAATTGGATTGAGAAAAGACGCTGGCCAGAAGGCCCTCAATGCCCGCATTGTGGAACGCATAATGTTCAGTGCAACATTAAGCATCCACGCATGACTCATCGTTGCCGCAGGTGCGAAGGAAAGCCAATGTTTAGTGTGAAAACGGGTACAGTCATGGAAGGTTCTAAAATCAAATACCGACATTGGGCGGTTGGTATTTACTTGTTTACTACTAACATCAAAGGCATTAGTTCAATGCGTTTGCACCGCGAGCTTGGCATCGGACAAAAAGCCGCTTGGTTCATGCTTCACAGATTGCGTGATGCATTTGAAAATGAAACCGGTCAATTTACCGGCCCGGTAGAAGTCGATGAAACTTATATCGGCGGTAAGCGTTCCAATATGTCGAATAACAAGCGCAAAGAACAAACCGGCCGAGGCGCGGTTGGTAAGACTGCAATAGTTGGTATGAAAGACCGCGAGACCAACGAAGTAAAAGCAAAAGTAATTGACAATCCAGATAAAGACACATTGCAAGGTTTCGTTGCAGATAACGCAGATCAAGACGCAAAAGTCTATACAGATGGCGCAACCGCTTATGACGGCCTACCTTTCGACCATGAAGCAGTCAATCACTCAGTAAGCGAGTATGTAAAAGATCAGGCGCACACTAACGGGATTGAGTCACACTGGGCTTTGCTTAAGCGGGGCTATCATGGCGTCTACCACAAAATGTCTCCCAAGCATCTTCAACGATATGTTAACGAGTTTGCTGGCCGACATAATGATCGCAGGTGCGACACCATTGAACAAATGAACAAAATTGTCCAAGGCATGACTGGCAAACGACTCCGTTATGCCGATCTAATAGCCGATAACGGGCTGAATAGCGGAGCGAGGTAAAAACATGAATTGGGTACAAAAAAGAGCAGAATGTACAATCCAAAAAAGTTTTGAATCAATTGTGGATCGAATTCGCAAGGACATAAAAACGTTTAACAATCTTCAGACGCGTTTTGACGGGCGGTTTATTGTTATACACAAGGAACACTCTGGGTTTGCTAAAGTAGTAAAAGCGCATATTGTTCTAGATGACGGGAAACAGGTACCTATGCCAATTGATAAAGATTCACCGCACTGCATAACCGTTGAGATTAAAGATAGCAAAATTTACGCAGAAGTTCACACAGAAAAGTCAACTGAATTCAGCCTTATTGTCGAACGCAAGTGGAACTCTGAAACTTTGACATGCGATCTTATTCATGATGGCAAGGTAAAGCAGCCATGGAACATAAGCGAGTCCATTTTAGAACCATTCATTTTTGAGCAAACGGAATGACCGGCATTCCAAACTGGCAAAACCGCACATTATTCCACGGGGACAATCTTAAGTTTCTCCGAGCAATGAATTCGGAATCAGTGGATTTGATTGCCACTGATCCGCCATTTAACAAGGGCAAGGATTTTCATGCAACTCCCGATAGCCTGGCATCTGGCGCAAAGTTTCAAGATCGCTGGTCTTGGGAGCGAGATGTACATGAGGAATGGTTAGACCAGCTTCAAGATGATCACCCGGCAGTTTGGGCAGTGATTGACTGGTCAAGATTGACCTACGGGGATGATATGGGGGCTTTTCTTTGCTTTATGGCTGTAAGGATTTTAGAAATGAAGCGAGTGTTAAAACCAACTGGCAGTTTGTATTTGCATTGTGATCCCACCGCAAGCCACTATCTCAAGACATTGATGGATGGAGTGTTTGGAAGGAAGAAATTTAGGAATGAAATAGTATGGCAAAGAACAATCACTCGCAAAGGCAATCTTACAAAAGGACTTGCCAAGGATTCGGATGTGATCTTTCGATTTTCAAAAAGTGAAGAATTTTGCTGGAATGCCGAAGCGGTTACTATCCCTTATGATTTGAATGATCTTGATGAAAAAACAAGGCAAAAATATTGCCACGTTGATAAAAACGGGAGGCTATATCAATTGACGGCAATTAACGCCCCGGTTCAAAACATCAAATCAAAATTGACTTATGAGGTTATGGGAATTACCAGAACCTGGAGATGGTCAAAGGAAAGAATGGATGAAGAAATCAAAAAAGGAAAGGTTGTTCAAACAAAGCCAGGCAACGTTCCAAGACAAATTAGATATCTTGATGAACAAAAAGGCAAAACTCTAAATAATGTTTGGGTTGATATTCCCGCAGTCAACTCGCAGGCATTGGAGCGTGTCGGTTATCCTACCCAAAAACCCATTGAGCTTTATTCTCGTATTATCAAGGCATCCAGCAACGAGAGGGATATAGTACTTGATCCTTTTGCCGGATGTGCCACCACACTTGTAGCGGCTGAACTGTTGGGCCGTCAATGGGTAGGCATAGACATTTGGGACAATGCCGAAGAGGTCATACTGAAAAGAATGGAACGGGAAGGCTTATCGGTATCCGGTGAATTGAAAACGAAAACCTACGGACAGACAATACACTTTACAGATCAGTTGCCGCAACGCACCGACGAAATGGAATACGCCGTTCCATTTCTTCGCGTAAAAGAACGAGTAAAAGAACCAGATGGCCCGCGTTGGTCTCGCAAGAAAATGTACGATTATCTAATTGAACAAAACGGATGCCGTTGCATGGGTTGTGACCGATTGTTTGACGATCCGCGTTATCTCGAACTGGATCACAATACCCCCCGCTCGGACGGCGGAATCAATCACATATCAAACCGAGTATTACTTTGCGGACCATGCAACAAGCTTAAAAGCAATACACTAACGCTTTCAGGATTAAGAAACCAAAACAAAAAACAAGGATATATGAAATCAACATAACATCATCAGACTACCCAATGAACAAAAAACCAAACCAGAATAAAAAAACGCAAAAACGCAATCCGTTTGACTCAAACTATCAGCCAAGCAAGCAAGATAAAGAAGAAAAGTTGGACATGCCTTGCTCAGATATGAGCACACTGCAAAAAGCGTTTTTCACCCGATCCGACCAGAAGTAAAAACCAATACCTCAACCAACATGAGCACCGATGGAAAATGTTACTATTAGATATAATTCCCAAAAAATGGCCTACTTCTTGTCGGTGTCGAAAAGCCGACATCTATTGGTCAATTACTAACACTAACACATCCCTTGTATACTGGCGGCCGGGTTGCAAATCCCAAGAATCTGATTACAGATATAACGGGTCGAACAGTTGCTGAGTAATACACAAAAAATTGATATACTTGAACTAAGCGTGCGATTATGGTGAATCTGTAATCGATCAATCGGGGGCTTCAGTAGATATTGTCTAAGCCTTGAAGCGTCTACTCAAAAATTCTGCCGGAATAGCTCAGTTGGTAGAGCAGCTGTTTCGTAAACAGCAGGTCGGAGGTTCAATTCCTCTTTCCGGCACCATTTTTTGGTTGATGAATACCACACAACTAAGGTCATAACAAAACCATATCACCAAAAGCCAATAGCTCGTTTATTTTACTCTCGCTTGCTACTCACGAAATCGCTTCCGGGCGTTTGTGCTCCAAGATGTATATGGCTCTAGTGGAAGTTGCAAAGATTTCGATGATTGGGTTAGGGATACCACTTGCAATTTCTGTAGCGCCAATTCCAAAGAGAGTGTGATGAACAGTGCCTAAGACACTTTGCAACTAGGCGCTGAACATATTCGGGCCAATCTCACGTATCACGGCAACGAACTGTATTCCATTTTAGACTCCGTCAATATGGGTGGTGGTTAAATCCAGATTTTCTGCCAGTACCTGGAACTTTTCCAAAGTGAAGCTGCATTGATTAATCCCCGCCTATAATGTTTTTGATCGTTGTCTTTAGTGTTTTACAGATTTGTTCTAAAGAACGCTTCTCATCTTTGTTTAGGCTTTTTAGGGGAGCACGTACAGCACTGGCATGCATGCCTTGCAGGGTCACCCCATATTTGATGGTCTGTACAAATTTTCCTCCCAGTTCTAGCGTTCGCATTAGCGGCATCAAGGCACTCATGATGCGGCGACCTTTATTGAAGTTTCCCTCCAGTACGCAAGCCTCGTAGAGGGCGATATGTTCTTTGGGTAGGAAATTCGATCCCCCACAAACCCAAAATCGAGCACCCCAGGCAAAGAACTCTAGGGCTTGATCATCCATACCACAACCGAGTTGAATATGGGGGTAATCCCGAGCGAGTATATGCAAATGATTGATGTCACCGGAACTTTCCTTAATTCCACAAAAATTACAGGATTCTCCTACTCGGTCAAGAAATTCCTCACCCATCATGGTACCTGTTCGCCCTGGGTAGTTGTAAAGCATGACGGGTAAATTGGCGACTTTATCAATAGCAAGTGCATTGATCGCATTTTCACGGTCAGTGGGTACTGCATAGGGTGGACTTGCTAGGAGGACGGCATCTGCTCCAAGTTCTCTTGCGCCCCTAGCCAAAGCCAGAGATTCAGAGGTCAACATTGCACCGGTGCCGATCACTAGAGGTGTGCGGTTCTTGATTATTTGGTGAGTAAATTTTGCTACCTCAAGTCTCTCAGTGACGGTCTGGGCATAGTTCTCACCAGTTGATCCACCGCTGATGAGGCCATGTACCCCTTGCTCAATGAGGAATTCAATAATCTCACCGAGGGTGTCGAAATTGATTTCACCACTCTTGTGAAAAGGGGTAATAATCGGCGTATAAATGCCTTCAAATGTAAATAATGGTGAAGCCAATTCCAGAATTTCTGTCCGAGTGAATATGGAAATATCAGTACAGGGTAGAACGGATAATCTTAGAATGCCAAGAGACGAAAAAAAGACCTTAGTTTAAGTCTGAAAAGTAGCGCGAATACCCGATAGTTAATCGCTGAATACAAGTTGTATGTGGAATAAATATGTGGGAGTGCAAAATGAGCAACTATAGGCGCTCATTTGGGTCAATGATGGTTGCAAGCTCATACGTCCGGAATTTTATTATGCATTATCAAACGTTTACGAAAACATCTGAAAAAATGTTTCTTTTGTAGCGAGCGGTTGAAATTATGAAAAACATTTATCCACTAACAATTCGATTCATTAAGCAAGAATACAGACCGAGGAAATATCGGAGAATGAAGCAGCACTTTGCATATTGAAATGAATGAAATGGGAATTATATACGAAAGTAACGTTTAGAAGTTTTGGTTTGTATAAATAGATGTATAAAATAAATGAAGTTCGCGGAATTAGAGTTCCCAACTTCTCTAACAACAAGGATTTTATGCACTATGTCAGCACAACCTATTTATACTCACCGACAAATAACTTACCGATTGAGACCAGGTAGCAGAGATAAGGCTACTAAGTTATTTCAACAAGCTGGTGCGTGTAGGAAAGTTTGGAATGAAACGCTAGCAAAGAATCAGGAACAGATGGAGCTCCATAGAGAAAATCCTGAAGAGTTCGAGAAACCCAGTACTTCATTTATGTCTATGGGTGTTGGATTTACCAAGTTAAGAAAAGAGTTGGATTGGTTACAGGATTATTCTGCTTCTATTACCAGGTATACACTAAAATATCAAGCGGATGCTTGAAGAGCTTGTTTTCGTTCAGGTGCATATAAAAATGGTCAGGGATTTCCAAAGTTCAAATCGAAGTATGGGTCGGATCCATCTTTTACCATTCCTGAAAATGTAAAGATTGAAAATAACAAGATTTACATACAGAAACTGGGATACTATAATTTTTATGGTAATAACCCATATCCAGAAGGGAAACCGGTTGCTGCTTTTGTGAAGTATAAAGCTGGTAAATGGTGGTTGACAGTGTGTTATAAAATTGTGGAACCACAGAAAACTACTAATGGTATTACCTGTGGAATTGATAGGAATGTTCGAGATGTTTGTTTAGTGGATTCTCAAGGAAACAAAGAGATTATCTATATTCCGGACACCAAATCAAAAATAGCAAAGACGAAAAGAATCCAACGTAGAATGGCTAGACAGATTAAGGGTTCTAATCGTTACAAGAAAACTCAAACGTGTTATAGAAAACACAATAAACACCTGTCTGATATCAGGAATAATTGGCAGCACCAGGTTAGCCGTAAGATTGCTAATAATAATGAAGTAGTAGTGTTAGAAAAGTTAAACACGAAAGGAATGTCCAGGTCGGCTAAGGGAACAGTAGAGAAACCAGGTAAAATGGTAAAACAGAAATCAGGTCTTAATCGAAGTATCTTAAATGCTGGCTGGTATGGCTTAGAACAAAAATTAAAGTACAAATGTAATACAGTAATATTTATTAATCCTGCTTATACTTCACAAGCCTGTTCGGCTTGTGGAACTATAGATAAGAAAAGTAGAGATGGTGATAGTTATTTGTGTGTCCATTGTGGACATAAAGAACATTCTGGTCTCAATGCGGCCAGAAATATAATGGCCTCGGGGATTGGGGTGTCTGCACGTGGAGGAGAAACTTTAGATTCTAAAGTGACTCCGTTATTTAAGCGTGAAAAGATATACAAGAAAATTGCTTGACATGAGCGTTAGTAATGTATATAATTCCCAATGAAATCAATTAGTAGTAGTACACAAATATGGACTCAGCTCATCGAAAGCCTCACGATAATTAGCCTGACTGGTCATAATATTATCGGTATACCAAGCTTTCATTCGGGAAATTTCGTTATCGAGTTGATTGTGTTCATTGTTGATTGTCATTTCTCGGATCGCCCCGCAAAATGGATCAGTTGTGCACCAGTCGTCAAATCGTTCACCTGCCGTGTTTTTTCGTGCGATCATATGTCCCTCTGCTTCTGAAATTATCTCGTTTCCTTTCATTGAGCACTCTGCAATGAGATTATCTCTAGCCGATTCTAGTTCCGCTACTGTTGAATATCGATCGCTAGAGCCGACTACTCCGTTAACTTCCCAACGTTCAGAATCAGAATTAGGACCAGGTCCGTTCCAGCCACCGAGCGCGTAATGTCCGAGTGGCAAGGAATCAAAACAGGCGTGAACTGTGGAGATCATTCCAGAACCCACCAACAAAATGAATAACAGGATAAATTTCTTTTTCATAGGAATAACCTTGGTCGAAAAATTAAAAAGCAAATTTAATTAGTGCTACTGGCTAGATATTTCCATGTTTTATGTAATTGGTTTTTGGTTGAACAAACACATATGAATACTGTTATACGAAGAGAATTACCCCTCTTAGAATGAAAAATCAAACCCTTTCGATATCCGATACTATTTCCCGTGTGATCAAGTACAAGTTCAACCCATTTCTACATTTTACCCCATATTCATTGAGGAATAATGGGATTTTGGGTAGTGGCTCAAATAAAGAATTCGCCTGTTTCTAGATCATCCAACGCCGGAATGATATGTGATGAAAAAGAGAAATCAGGCAAATGACACTATGTATTGTCTCGATTTATGAACCGAATTTCGATCATCTACAAGAAGTGTATCGCATATATATGCAAGTCAGTATAGAGGGAAATCAGGATCGGTATTCGTTTTGTACCAATACTGCGTGATAGGCAGCGTTTCAAGTTGGGAACACAGTAACCAAGTTATTTTATGTGATAGCAGATCACAGTGGGTAGTGGACCATTTTGAAGTTTCCTTCATTCAATCAACAAAAAATAGGGAGGCTAAGGGCCTCCCTATTGGTTATTTGATGCACTTAAATTTTGTTTAGTTATCTCGAATATGGATCGTTGCAAAGTAGCCATATCTGTGGAAATGTGCTGCCGGCCTGACATTACAACTTTCTTCTCGAGTCTGATGGTTTGGCAAATTATCCCAGCTCCAAGGAAGTGACAAATTTACATGGAATTTTTCGTTACTTTCCTCTTCATCATCTATCGAGGCCTCAACCGTAATTGTTCCTGAAGGGGCGCCTTTGGTTAATTGCAAGCTTCTACCATATATTGATGTGTAGTCAGTAGTGCTTGTACCACCATGCGAACCAATCTGTGCTTCGTTGGGTTGGTTTTGCTGCCAAAAGGGAGCAGGATCCGTTTGGTATTGAACCTCGAGAACATAGTCATCTGCGATTGGCCCTTGAAAATCTGCGGTGACTGTTAGCGTGGATGACTGTCCTTCAAAAAGAACAAGGCTACGTTTTTCAAAGCCCACCCATATTTCACAAGATTCAGCAGCTATTGCCCCCCCCCCCCGAAATTAATTGTTAATAGTGCGGTAGCGAGTAAAGTTATTCGTTTCATCATTTCCTCCATAAAAGAAATTATTAAATATCCGTGTATTTTATACACAATCTGTCTTCCTTCAAAGATATATCTGCACAAAGTGGTTTTACCAGACTGACGTGGTCCTGTCACAGTGATGACCGGATACTTGTGAAAAGCATTCTGCATCGAGTCGGCAATTTGCCTTGGGATCATGCCTGAAAGTGCAATATGTATATTTATGTTAATTCAAGGTTAAAAATTGAAATTACATAAATTATAGAAATAAATCGAACTTGCTTAGCTGGGCTTCATCGACCGGGTTTTATTTTTCCACCTCCAGTTCAAAGTAATACTATGGCAATTTCCTGATCCATTTTGGATGAAGCCAAAAATTGATAACGTCAAAATACTATCCGTCATAACGAGTATTTTGGCCGTCACTCCCATAGACGGTTCTCCTTGTTCAATTAAGGAAAGACCTTCTAGGGCGTTCATATAATACTTAAGTGTAGGACGAATTATTTTTATTACTTGTGTCGACCCTTGCAATATTCATGAATTTTGGAGACCATCCTGACAGTATTTTTATCAGTACTTGCGTTTTTCTTGACAAACCTGTGCATCAACTGACAATCTGCATTGCTATCTAACTGTCCTGACCCTGACTCAGAGTCGCTTATCACTGCCAGCACAATTGAAATGACCTATGAACACTGATCGGAAAATTCGGCTGGCCATAGTGAATGTGGTGTGTGGATTATGCATTGCGGCTTTGGTTGGGGCACTGATGAAATACCTTACAGACAGCATGAGTGTATTCCAAATTTCCTGGCTAAGGTTTATGGGTCAGACAGTGCTTTTTCTCCCAATTACTTTATGGATTGCTAGGGCTGAGACATTCAGGCCCAGTCGCCCTACATTACAGATTGTTAGGGGGTTAACTTTAGCAGGTGCCACTCTGGCCTTTGTGACTGGAGCACAGACAACAGATTTTGCAGATGCAATCGCAATTTTGTATGCCTACCCGTTTCTGCTAACGGTTCTTGCTGTGATATTTCTGAGAGAGCGAGTTCAGTTAGCTGGCTGGATTTCAGTGGTGGGTGGATTCATGGGGGTCTTGCTGGTTATGCGACCCCAGTTTGATTATGTGGATATTGGTGCGCTATGGGTGTTTTTAAGCGCAGTAATCGTCTCTTCGCAGATGGCGATCAATCGCAAATTGGGTTCACTTTCTCATCCGATGGTTACCACTTTTCTAGGCGGTCTAGTGGCAACAATCTCTCTCAGTATTTTTATCCCATTCCACTGGAGTGCCATTCCACTCGAACTGATCTGGGTTATTGGTTTGATGCTTCTACTTGGTGCAGTGAGCCAAGCATTGTTGGTGTACGGTTTCAGTCATGCAGAGGCCTCGACTCTAGCACCGTTCACATATTTTGAAATTATTGCCGCGGTGATTATCGGACTGATGATGTTCGGTACCGTGCCGGACTGGATTTCAGTTAGCGGAATAATTTTAATAATTGGCTGTGGGTTGGCAGTGGCCCACTCCGTTAGTGATGGAAAAACAGTTAAGCAAAGTGCAAAGTTCTAATCAAACAAAGCAAAAAATAAGGAACGTGACTAATTCATTCAGTATATAAACCCAACCAACAGGTAAAGTCTCAGAACAATGGAAAGAATTCGACCGACTTCACATAATCAGCAAATCTCAAGGGCGATTGGTTTGATGATCATGGCGATGTTGATGTTGCCGGGTATAGATGCAATCGCGAAATGGTTGTCTGGTTCCATCTCTGCAGGGCAAGTGACTTGGTGCAGGTTTCTTTTTCAGACTTTGTTTCTTCTGCCGTTCATCCTCAAGGTATCCAGATTATGGGTGATCTCATCGTTGTGGCTACACGCGCTACGTGGTGCATTGCTGGTGGCTGCAACGATATTTTTCTTTAGTGGTCTGGTTTACCTACCACTTGCCGATGCGATAGCGATATTTTTTGTTGAGCCGTTGATGGTGACAATTCTATCAGCGATCTTCCTGAAAGAAACGTTTGGCTGGAGGAGGCTAGTTGCGATTTTGGTCGGTTTTCTTGGAGCATTGATTATTATCCGACCTACCTTTACCGATATCGGGTGGCCAGCAATCTATCCAGTATTTGCAGCGGGGTGTTTTTCGTTTTATATTTTGTTGACGCGCAAACTGGTAGCAAAGGAAGAACCAATCAAACTCCAGTTTTATGCGGGTCTCTTCGGTTTGATATTTTGTAGTTTTCTTCTGGCCGGTACATCAGGTATGGGGATTCGTTCGTTAAATGTTGTTGTACCTACACAATTTGAATGGGGACTATTGTGCATCCTTGGCTTGGTTGCTACGATCGGCCATATTCTGGTTGTATATGCATTCAAACATGCCCCAGTCAGTGTACTTGCACCCTTTCAGTATGTAGAGATTATTGGTTCTACGATACTGGGATTATTACTATTTGGAGATTTTCCAGATGGGGCGACTTGGGTAGGAATTCTGATTATCGTGGGTTCGGGAATGTATGTGTTCCATCGGGAAGCAATTATGAATACCAGCGAAGCACAAACTAGACATTCTCCCTCTGTTCGTCAGTAACAGCAAGTTAAGGTTGGCATAAAAATTAGGGGCTTATAAAGAATGGTTGACAAACAATTCCCAGTATCATTTGAAACCCTGATCTTGGCAATAATCTGCGATTATTTGCAAATTCAGCGGTAATACCGGTAATGTCCGTTTAGCATGGCAACATTTGTCAACCATTCTTTATAAGCCCAAAAATTAACTTGTTTGTTAAGACAGAACTACTCTTTCTACATATTGGTTAGTAATGATAGATGTGTAAGAATCATGATCAAATGGCATACTGCCCCGGTTCCCACATGAAAATTTAGACACCTGATTGCAAGAGCGCATATTCAAAATGTACTGCAAATCAGAGAGATTCAGAATAAATTTCTAACTGTTTAATCTGATCATCCTTCAAGATTACGTTTATCCATGAGTTTTGACAACGGAATCATCCAAACATTATCACCAATTGGCAGTTGATTCTTCTAGGCTGAGTCAGTATAAAGCCGAGCCTGAATTTTTGATGGTGTAAGAACTATTGATAATTCAACTTTCGGACTTCATTTTTGCCGAAATAATCAAATAAACTATTGAAATAAGTATAAA
>JAPOUQ010000112.1 GCA_026708585.1 Gammaproteobacteria bacterium | reverse complement strand
ATGAGAATCAGGTATTCATCTTGGAACTCAAGATGGTTGATAACAAAACCGGATTCGAAAAAGGGCTCGATAGTGCAATCGCACCGATTCGGGAAAAGGGCTATGCACAGAAATATCGAATCCGTAAGGAGCCCATTCACTTGATTGGCATGGTGTTTGGCAAGAAAGAACGAGACTTGCTCGATATTCGAGTTGAGAAGTTCTGATAATTTGGATTTGAGCTGATCGTAAGTACGTGAATTCGCAATCCTGTCTTCACTGTATTGTGAGTCGTAAAATTCAGGAAGAGCATCCTTCTAAATTATGACTGATAAGAAACAGTTATCGCAACAAATCAAACCAGAAGGGGTGTGTGGTTTATAAATCGAAATCTGATTAATTTTGTTCAAAACCTTTTCTAACTTACTTTTGAAGTACACGATATCGCGCGTATTCGTAGTCAGTGATTGAATAACTTATCATGTCAGGATTATATGTAGAATTGTGTTATATATCTTAATTTTGGCTACTCTTACCTAGTTGGGGTTTCCAGATCTCAGCGCTACAATTGCTGATTAATATAGTCAGACTAAGATTAGGTCAACAATAAAGAATAAGAACCTTGCAATAAGGATAGTAAGTTTATAGAACAGAAATACACGGATATCCTGCAAGCGCATGTGACAATCAAAAGAAAAAGAATGATGGATTAAGACATTTGGCTAAACGTTACCAACAGTTGACACTTTCATGAATATCGGTATTTCAAATGACAGATTTTGATCCGACAGATGCCATTCAGGTTGGACATGCTCTGGAAAGTTTTGGAGTGAATCTACTGGTTTCGGATGTTAAGAAGACAGCAAATTTTTTGCAACATGTTTTCAGTTTTGAGATATTGACGTGCAATCTGGATTATTCCCTACTATCACATGCTGGAACTCTCTTTCAGCTACATGCAGATCATACCTATTCAAAAAATCCTTTACCGTCCCTGCTACCCGAAATCGGTGCAAGAGGCGGTGGCGTAGAATTGAGATTGTTTGATGTGCATCCAGATCAAGCAGAGCAAAAGGCTAGAGAAGCAGGGTACGAGATATTAATGGAAACAGCTGACAAACCACATGGTTTGAGGGAGTGCTTTATTCTTGACCCTGATGGGTATTGTTGGTGTCCTTCGGTACGGATTTAAAATCATGATGCGGGGCATCCTGTTTGACAAGGACGGTACATTGCTTGATCTGGAGAAAACCTGGATCCCAGCATATCGGAAAGCAGCTAAGTACCTTGCTAGTCTTGCCAACAAGCCGGAACTCTCTGATCGTCTAATGATGGTTGGGGGATATGATCCAAAAACGGGACAATGGACGACCGATTCAGTTTTGGCATCGGGAAGTAATGATGATGTAGTCCGTACTTGGGAAAGTGAGCTGGGATTTAAGTTAACACTTGAGAAACAACAATTCATACGAAGTCAATTTTTCCTATCCACCGTTCAGCACATACCAGTTAGTAAAAATCTAAGTTCGATACTTCATGAAATAAAGTCATATGGAGTTGTACTGGGTCTCGCAACGATGGATGATGAATCTAGTGCAAGAGCTATGCTCAAGGAGTTTGCTCTACACCGAGATTTTGATTTTATATGCGGAGCAGACAGTGGATTTGGCCTCAAACCGGATCCCGGGATGGTTGAGGCTTTCTGCAGAGACTGTAATCTTTGTTGCGAAGAAATCATGGTGGTTGGAGATAGTCTCAAAGATATGAAGATGGCGAGAACAGCCAAAACTGGCAAGGTAGTTGCCGTATTATCCGGGGCCCATAATCGGAGTCAGTTGGAGCCCGATGCGGATATTATCATACAAAGTATCGAAGAGTTGCCTAAGTTAGTCGAATCATTGCTATTGAATGTCTAGACCCCAACTAATAGAGAATCCTTGCTAGTTATCAAATGAGCGTGAAATAACAATGACAATCTATGAAAAGCCTAATGATCAAGAATTGCGAAAAAAATTAACTCCAATTCAATATCAGGTGACCCAACAAGAAGGCACAGAAAGACCGTTTTCAAATGAGTACCATGATGAAAATAGAGCCGGTATTTATGTTGATATCGTCAGCGGAGAGCCATTATTTGCATCAATACATAAATTCGATTCACGAACCGGGTGGCCAAGTTTCTATCAGCCAATTGAATCTGAATCAATAGTTGAGAAGCGAGATTTTAAGTTGTTTATGCCAAGAACCGAGGTAAGAAGTCTGCATGCCAATTCACATCTTGGACATGTTTTTTCTGATGGTCCGGCACCAACGGGGCTTCGATACTGCATTAACTCTGCAGCATTACGATTCATTCCGATAGATCAGCTAGAGGAAGCGGGATATGGACAATACAGAAACCTGTTTGATTCGGATTAGTCATGACCATTAAGTTTTCAATCAATTTACTGTTGTTCGCTTTATGCTGGATTTCAGTGATTGGGCAGACTGACCAAAGTCTGCTCGTCTCAAGTGCCAACACCATCACTCCGGTAGTAGAATTGTATACCTCAGAAGGTTGTAGTAGTTGCCCCCCTGCCGATCGTTTTCTAGCCGAACTTGGAGCCCACATCGGGCCAGATTTTCATGCTGTACCGCTGGCCTTTCATGTTGATTACTGGAACCGACTTGGCTGGCCTGACCCGTATTCGAAAAAGCAATTTACGGAACGCCAACGCTGGGTCGCGCATATCAATCGACAGCTCTCAATTTATACACCTGAATTGGTGGTGAGTGGTCAGGAAGCCCGAAATGGTGCACTGATTTATGATCGAATTCGTAAACATAATGAAACTGTTGCGAATGTCGCTATCCAGTTACAAGTCGAGCGAAGGGTTCCAGAACGTCTTGATGCGGAAATCACCTTCGATAATTCTTCGGAAAGTCTTGCAGAAGGATATATTGCAATCTATGAAAATGGCATTACTAGAGAGATTGGTGCCGGTGAAAATCGAGGCGCGACTTTATATCACGAGTTTCTAGTTCGTTACTGGAGTCAACCAAGTACGGTCGATATCGGACAATCCAAGATCCATGCGGTAATCGATATCGAGCCCGATTGGGAATTTTCCAATTTAGGTCTCGCGGTGGTCGCAACTGAACCCAAAACCGGCAGGACTTTACAGGCTGTTAATACACCTTTACGATCTTTATATTAAAAAAATAAAAGATAAGTATTGAAAATACAAATAATGGAACTATTTGATAGAGCATCTTAGTTTTTAACCAATGAGGAAAAACATTATGAATGCTTTAACACAACTTCCCTTGAAGGGTTGGAATTTAGCTGGTGATTTCGATAATCTTTTTGATGGTCTAATTTCCAGATATGAGAATCCGAAATCGCATTATTCTCCTGCGCTTGATATTATTGAGAGTGAGAATAAGTACATCGTCAAAGCGAATTTACCGGGCATCAATCGAGATGATCTGTCTGTTAGCGTCAAAGAAGGGATGCTGACGATTGAAGCAGAAAGTAAATCCGACAATTTTGAAAAAGATGGTCAGACCGTGATTCGCCTGGAACGTCATGCTGGAAAATACTTTCGTCGCCTGCGTCTTGGCAAAATGATTGATGATTCAGCGATCAGCGCAGATTACAAAGACGGTGTATTGATACTCACAATCCCGCGTCGCGAACAGGAGGAAGGACGCAAGATTTTGATCAACTAAGCGTTTTATAACATACGAAATAAGGTCGCTTCGGTGGCCTTATTTAATGTGGGGTGGCTGGCTAGAGCATAATGACTAACCTAAATAGTAGAATATGGGTCAAGGCCTAATCATTACAGGAGCAGGGCGAGGTATCGGTGCTGCAACAGCGATTCTCGCTGCAAAAACCGGGTGGTATGTGCTTGTCAATTATCACAAAAATCGACAGGCGGCGGAGTCTGTTTGTGAACAAATCCATAATCAAGGCGGATTCGCGATGATTTATCAGGCAGATGTTGCAGATGAATCGCAGGTTGTAGATCTGTTTTCCTTTGCTAATCAGCAACTATCTTCTATTGGCGGGCTGGTCAATAACGCAGGCACGCTTGAAACATCGATGCGGCTCGAGAATATGGACGGAGCACGTTTTGATCGCGTATTTGCAACCAACGTCAAAGGTAGTCTTTTATGTGCTCGAGAAGCTGTTCGATACATGTCCGTTCGCCACGGTGGTCAAGGAGGATCTATCGTTAATGTTTCTTCAGTCGCTGCCCGCTTGGGTGGGCCGAATGAATACGTTGACTATGCAGCATCCAAAGGTGCAATTGATACCTTGACTGTGGGCTTGGCTAGTGAACTATCTGAAGATGAAATTCGGGTTAATGCGGTCCGTCCTGGGTTGATCGATACAGAAATTCATCAACTCTCAGGAGATCCCGATCGGATCAATAGAATTTCAAAGTATATACCCATGAAACGTCCTGGGTCGGCTACAGAGGTTGCAAATTCAATCGTGTGGCTACTCTCGAATCAAGCATCCTACTGTACAGGAACCTTTATTGATTGTTCTGGAGGGCGATAGACAATGGTGAATTCTGCACAATCAGTTAAACAAGATCTGGGCGTTCTAATCTATGTTCATGATCCAATGTGTAGTTGGTGCTGGGCATTGCGCCCACAACTCGATCTCCTCCTGCACTCATTACCCAATGATTTTCGGATTATGCGGTTATTAGGAGGCTTGGCACCTGACTCGAATGAACCCATGCCAGAAACTATGCGGAGACATCTACAAGAGGTCTGGCGAAATATCACTCACATCGTGCCGGGAACCAAATTCAATTTCGATTTTTGGAGGAATTGCATACCAAGGCGCTCAACCTATCCTGCTTGCCGAGCTGTGATAGCTGCACGAAATCAAGGTGATGAGTGGGACGAAAAAATGACCAAATCAATCCAGAAAGCATATTATCTTGAAGCGCGTAATCCATCCGATAATCAGACCTTGATTGAAATTGCTGAAACCATTGGTCTCAATGTTGAGCGCTTTACAGATGAACTTGACTCACAACAAACGCAAAGGACTCTGCTCGATGAGATAAGACTATCTCGTGAAATGGGTATATCTGGTTTTCCATCAATGATGTTGAAACGGGGTAACCAGTTGAATTACCTCCCGGTGGACTACACGAATCATTTGTCTACATTGGAAGCCATAAAATCGAATTTAGATCTGAGTTAACTGGGTCGTCTAGCTATCATTACTTCCCCGAATGATGCGTAAGCATTTGCTCCAAGCCTGGAGAGTGGATGAATCTGATCGGCTAGGATAGACAGACGATTCTTGTTGTCATATTGAACACAGTCGTCTGAGACATAGATAGAATCTATTTCAGCAAATACCAAATGCTGCTGATTATTGGTTCCGATTTGTTCAATTTTATGAACATGGCTCATGAAAGCAACTTTGCAATCTTTTAGGCGCGGCAAGTGAAAGTTTTCAACATCAGACAATTCGAGATCCCCGGCTTCGACCTCGGAGACCTCGGGAGGCAAGGTGGCTGAACTGAGATTTAGATCAGGTAGTTGCCCAGAGCTTGCAATATGGATCACTAAATCCGGCCGTTCCAATGCATTTCTCAGGGTATCCTTATGAGAGCCGTCATCCTGAAGACCTATGGAAATCATTACTAGTGGTGGGTCGCTACACACAGCATTGAAATAGGAAAAGGGTGCCAGATTCAGTGAACCATTCTGATTTTCACTGAGTACCCAGGCGATTGGACGAGGTAACACTGTCTGAGTCATCGTGAAATAGACATTCGGTGTATTCAACTCTGCTAGATTGATGAGCATGATTTATGGCATTGGTTGGAAATAATCGGATATTATAAACAGTGAAGTGTTGCAATTCTGCTATCATCCAGTCATCGAATTCATGCCAGTTACAAGCCAATATACTATTTCGGCACCTCCGGTTCCGTATCTCCTCGTCAAGAATTCCGATCTTCGTTTTCCAGTTCACCGAATATATTGTGTTGGGCGGAATTATTCTGATCATGCCATTGAGATGGGGCATGACCCAAATCGTGAGACTCCTTTCTTTTTTCAGAAGAATGCCGACAACCTTGTAACCAACAACGGTGATTTTCCCTATCCGCCCAGAAGTAAGAAAGTGCATCACGAGATTGAACTGGTAGTTGCTATAGGAAGTGGCGGAACTGATATTGCGAGGGTGGATGCTCTCAATCATATCTGGGGTTATGCTGTTGGATTGGATATGACCAGACGTGATCTGCAAAGTGAGATGAAGCAAGCTGGGAAGCCATGGGAGATTGGTAAGGCTTTTGAGCATTCTGCACCCTGCAGTGAGGTGATCCCGGCTTCAGAAATCGGCCATCCAAATAAAGGCCTTATCCAGCTCAAGGTTAATGGTGAAGTTCGGCAGTTAGGTGATCTTAACCAACTGATCTGGAAGATTCCCGAAATTATTATGGTTCTGTCTGGTTTGTTTGAGTTGAAACCGGGGGATTTGATTATGACCGGAACCCCAGCCGGTGTAGGTGCTGTCAATAGAGGTGATCTCTTGGAGTGCTTTATTGAAGGTGTGGGAGAAATGACAACGCGGGTTATATGAGAATGATGAACATACAGAGCAAGATGTCATTGAATCCGATAATGGCTGAAGTGTTTCGCGAGAACACCTTGGAGTCATGGCATCGAGGTGCTGCAGCAGTAGTCGACAGTCATGGACAGACTATCGTTGCTTTTGGCGATGTTGAACGGATTATTTTTCCTCGATCAGCCATAAAAATGTTTCAGGCAATTCCATTGCTTGAATCTGGAGCTGCCGAGCATTTTTCTTTGACGGCCAGAGAATTGGCCTTGGCCTGTGCTTCACACAATGGTGAGCCTGGTCATGTTTTGGCTATTCAAAACTGGCTTTCATCGTTGGGTTTGAGTGCCGATGACCTGGAAAATGGTCCATCGCGCCCCTATTCTACGAAGGCCTTTCAAGAATTATTGGAAGCGGGAGAGAAATCAAACCGTGCTCACCACAATTGCTCCGGCAAACATGCCGGTATGTTAACAATGGCACGGTATCTCGGGTTGGATGTGCGCGGATATACTCATCGAGAGCATGGCGTTCAACAAGTCTGGATGGAGGTGATGTCTGACTTTGCTGGTCTGGATGTAACGACTATGGATTGTGGAAAAGACGGTTGTGGTGCTCCTGCCATAACCATGCCATTGATCACACTGGCACGAGCTTGTGCAAGGTATGCTGATCAAAGTCAGTTGTCGAAGGGAAGGGCACAAGCCGTGCAAAAAATAATCGAATCAATGAGGAAGCATCCTTGGATGATCGCAGGGACGGGTCGATGCTGTACTGGCGTCATCGATTTAACAAAAGGTCGGGTACTGGTCAAGACGGGTGCGGAAGCTGTCTACTGCGGTTTTATTCCTGACATGAAACTTGGCTTGGCATTAAAAATTGATGATGGTTCAACTCGGGCGAGTCAGGTTGTACTAGGTCAACTATTGCTCAAAGTAGGTGCAATTTCTGATGATGAGTATCAGGCTCTAGCAAATTATTTTCATCCAGCTGTTCTAAATAGCAACAAGGATAAGACAGGTTATATTGTTCCATCCGGGATTTGGGACGAGTAGGGAGCATATCAATACAAGACCCTCTATCTTATGCGGCGAGTAAACGGTCAGTCCCAGCTCTAAGATCTTCTATGCGAAGTATCCACTCAGACGTTCTAGTGCAAGATCAATATCTGATTTTGTAAGATCTTTATGGGTAACGAGCCTGATTGGATCACGCCCAGTGAACAATACACCTTTTGATTCAGCATAATTGGAGAACTCATCATGGTTCCCATTCTTCAGGCGAAAAAACACCATGTTTGTTCGGGCTCCGCCAAACTCAATACTGAGATCATCGAATCCAGAGAGCATAGTGGCCAGATATTGCGCATTTGCATGATCCTGGCTTAATCTTGAGATATTATGGTCAAGAGCGTATATGCCAGCTGCAGCGATTATGCCAGCTTGTCGCATTCCCCCGCCGACCACCTTTCTCCAACGTCTGGCATTATTGATAAATGTGTAACTTCCAGTCAGTATCGAGCCAATTGGTGCGCCTAATCCCTTGGACAAACAAATAGACACACTATCAAAATGCCTGGTTAGTTCCGTCACATCGACCTTCAGTTCGGTTGCCGCATTAAAAATACGTGCACCATCCAAGTGAAGAGCCAATCCGTTACGATCACACAGGTTTCGCATTTCCTGACAGTAGTCCGCTGATATTGCCATTCCATCAGTGGTGGTGTTTTCCAGTGCAACCAATCTGGTTTTGGCAAAGTGAAAGTCATCTTCCTTGATCAGATTCTGTATGCGTTCCAGATCGAGCGTACCATCCAGATTTCTTTCCATAGGTTGGGGTTGAATCCCGCCGAGTGCTGCAGCTCCTCCCCCTTCATATTTGTAGGTATGGGCAGTCTGCGCCACAATGTATTCGTCTGCACGGTTGCAGTGCGTGAGCAGCGCAACCAGATTACTCTGGGTACCGGATGGAAAGAATAGAGCATCTTCATGTCCGGAAATCTTGGCGACCTTTGATTGCAGTTGGTTGACAGTTGGATCTTCGCCATAAACATCATCACCCATTTCAGCATCTTGCATTGCCTGCATCATGTTTGTACAGGGACGAGTCACGGTATCGCTTCGAAGGTCAATGATCGGCTCGTTCAGAATAGTCTGTGATGGTTTTTTTCTTTGCTGACTCATTTAATGATCGGGTTAGTACCAGATTCTAAGCTGTATTGATTGAAAAATATTATGAAATCCGACAGATTAACGAATCGCACGAAAACACAAGGAGCAATTCTTACCACCCCTTCACCAGTGCCAGAAAACTGCTGTCATCAAGTATCATTACCAGTTGGTTCCGCGTCCCTTCCGTACAATCACGACTTGTTTGCAAATGAACTGGCTTACTATAACAGACTATCGATGTCGGCTGTAGACGAATAGACTGCTAGTCTAGAGCGTTTTTATACCTGAATATTTAGGCCGAAATATAAAAATGTCCTGGTACTGAAAGGGGAGGCAGTCAGCTTACTCGAAGAAAAACTATAGAATACAGCAATAATTCAACCGAGTGGGTTAACGACCAACAACCAATCAAGTCATTTTTATAGAGGAGTCATTATGTTTGATCTTCCCTTCCAATTACTATTCCGATCAAAGCGATCTATTCTCCAATATTTACTCTCTTTTTCCAATATAGTTCGCTGTAACATCTAGCCTTCCAGCCCCATGCCCAAGCTCTCGATTAACGATTCTCGCAGCTTTATCCCATCGTTTTTTGCTAGATAAGTCTAAATTGGAATAAGCAGGGCCTCCAGCATGTGGAGCGGGAAATCCTGAAATTGTCTCAAACAGTTGCTGTGCCCATGCATGCCGAAGACCATGGCCAGGGATACCTGCTGCATTTGTTGCTGCGTAATACTTTGCCCGAAAAGATGTAAATTTCAGGTCATGAGGGATCATTGATCGGTCGCCGTTTTGTCTCTGAAATTCTCCGACCTGATTGATCAGCTCACGTTGTTTTGGAGTACGTAATGCGATTTTGCGTGGACGGCCTCCTTTACACCACGAACCTTTCAAGCGTATATGTTCGGCATTATCCGCGATGGCATAAGCATGACTGAATTTACAAGCTTCTGCGTTGCGCAATCCAAACTCGGCACGAAGGAGAGTAATTATTTGGTAGCGCTCATCTAATCCTTGAAGTAGAGAAAGATCGAGGGGCTTCGCTTTGTTTTCCCCCCAGCCCGGCGTTTTACAACGCTTTGGAATGCCGAGTTTTCGACTTGTTGGGATTTCACTAGATTTGCCAAGTTTTGAGGCCAACCACCGGATATCGGCCATGCGGTTTTCAATTGCACGATGGCTTATACCTCGCGATCGCCAATCGTTAACAACCTTGAACACTTCTCTTTGGCCGATGCGATGGATATCCCATCGTGTATTGTAGCCACGTTTTTGTAGTTGATTCACAAACATCTCAAGATGTCTCATTCGAGTGGTCTGACGGTTGGGTGAGCCATCTCGGTTGTATTTCAGAATATTGCGGATCTGAAATGTTGTTCGGTGTTTTTCTTTGTCGTAACTCATCAGTTAAGTCTATGTATCAATGGACCCCACGATTGGGGGTCCATTTTTGTTAAGGTTAATGTAGTTAACTGGACTCGGATTGCTTCAGATGTCATCCATCTACATGAATTCCCCCCGAAGTATTCGTCATAGCCCTATACTGCAAGTGCAGGGTTGATGTGTCGTAGCCGTAGCCACGTTAAATTATTTCTATGTTCTGAATTTGTCGGGGATCTACCGCACACCTAGCATATCCCTTGCTATGGAGCCATCTGCATACGAAGACACATCAAATCGGTGGATGGAGGCATCGGTTTGTCATAACAGACGATGCCTAGTGTTATCGTCCTAAGAAACCTAAAAATTCTGATGACAAATGATGTCGCGCCCAACAGCGAAACCAACCAAACGAATGCCAACAGTATTTTTTCATGGCGCTAAGGTTGTCCATTTCGCTAAATTTGAAAACGGTAAGACCAGTGCCGAATTTCGGATATCGGAAATACCTTTCCCGAGAGTGAAAGACTGTTTCGTTTCTTCACGGGGAAATTGTGGGTGTTGACCCGTATTTAATGTAGCACCAAACTTAAGGTTGCGATCTCGAGGGTACTGCCTTCCCCTCAAGAGAGGGGCTTCAATTAGATCGCATTTTGCAACTTGTGGTGTTGCTTCCCAATTAGTTTGTATTCTAACAGAAAATATTCTAGAAATTCAGCATTTTTTTGGGAATGCTTGATTTGACTCTAAATCGTGTTTGCTTGTGAATCTCGAATGTCGAGCAAACCATCTTCTCCAGTGAATTGTGCGTCCATAATTACTTATTCCTGGAAGCAAGGCTTAGCTCTTGCACGCGATATTCTCTTTATCCTGAACCCAATATCGAAAAAGTCACAACCCAAAATATTTATGCTAAAAGGAAGCAAGTGCATAATAAATAACAACTCTTTTTCTATTCCACCACGTAATTTCTTTTTGGATGTATAGCCGATAGTCTTTTCTTAAGCATGAGTTGACTAATTGCAATCGCTCTTTCTAAAGTTCAGTGATACGGCCTACCCCATTTCACATAAGAAACTGAAAATCAGTAAATATTTGGAAAAAGAACCGGATTTGACCATGTCAAACTATGATCAAGAAAATCCTCATCTAATCAGCATAGCCATCAAGAAAGCAACACAAAAAACACATTGATTTCTTTTGTACGATTGTCAAAGATTCCTAGGAGAACAAAGTGGTGTTCGTTGAACTCCATTTGATGTTGTAACTGATCTGTTTTTGTTGCAGTGCAATATAATAATTCAATACTAACAATAAAATATTTTTACTGTTATTAAACAAATAATATGTATAAATTTATAACCAAGTAGGAATTCTGCAGTACACAATCAAATAGCTATACGCAGATTGTTTGAATTGGAGCATTCCGTATTAATTCAATAAGACTAGGGATAAACAATGAAACTAGTAGTTGCAATTATCAAACCGTTCATGCTCGATGAAATCAGAAATGCACTGTCTGAAGTCGGTGTCAGTGGTATGACGGTTACTGAGGTGAAAGGAGCCGGTCGTCAACAGGGTCACACCGAACTGTACCGAGGTGCGGAATATGTTGTCGATTTTTTACCGAAAACAAAGCTCGAGATTGCCGTTGATAGTGAATTGGCTGATCGAGTTGTGGATACGATCGCCTCGGTCGCCAATACTGGCAAAGTCGGAGATGGAAAAATTTTTGTTTACGAAATCGAAAAAGTGGTTCGAATCCGAACTGGGGAAATGGGTGCAACTGCTATTTAGTAGTTGTTCCACTTCCACATGATGAATTCAGATGAGATATATAAATGGCTGATATGAATATAATGGATGGTGTCTTTCACCTCCAGTACGCACTAGATACATTCTACTTCCTGATATGTGGTGTCCTAGTTATGTGGATGGCTGCTGGCTTTTCCATGCTGGAAGCAGGAATGGTCCGGTCAAAGAACACCGCTGAAATTCTTTCTAAGAATGTAGCTCTCTATGCGATTGCAAGTATTGCCTATTTGGTTTGTGGCTATCAACTGATGTATGGCGGCGGCTGGTTCTTGACCGGCATGGGCAATATTGATGTAGGCTCAGTATTGGGTGATTTTCAAGCTAGAGAAGGTGGTTTGGAGGGTGGATCGATATACTCTGGGGCCTCCGATTTCTTCTTTCAGGTGGTATTTGTTGCTACAGCAATGTCTATTGTATCTGGTGCCGTTGCAGAGAGAATGAAACTGTGGGCATTTCTAGCCTTTGCGGTTGTGATGACTGCATTCATTTACCCGATGGAAGGAAGTTGGACTTGGGGTGGAGCAAGTGTTTTTGGACTGTATAACCTTGGCGATCTTGGTTTCAGTGATTTTGCCGGTTCGGGTATTGTGCATCTTGCCGGAGCAGTAGCGGCACTGGTCGGGGTAATATTATTAGGACCTCGTACAGGAAAATACGGTAAGGATGGCCGAGTGAATGCAATTCCAGGTGCAAATATGCCACTTGCAACTCTTGGTACACTGATTCTTTGGATGGGATGGTTCGGATTCAACGGGGGATCAGTACTCAAACTCGGCGATATTGCCAATGCCCATGCGGTAGCTATGGTTTTTCTGAATACCAACGCTGCTGCGGCAGGCGGTGCTATTGCCGCACTAGTGACAGCCCAATTGAAGTTTAAAAAAGCGGATTTGACGATGATGTTAAGTGGAGCTTTGGGGGGCCTTGTTGCGATAACGGCCGAACCTTTGACACCCACTCCAATCTTGGCTGTTATTTTTGGTGCAGCAGGTGGTATCTTAACAGTCTTTAGTATTATGGCACTTGATAAGTTCAAGATTGATGATCCACTAGGTGCGATTTCAGTGCATGGTACCTGCGGTATCTTGGGTTTATTGCTTGTTCCATTAACTAACAGTGGTGCAACCTTTATTGGTCAGATTATTGGTGCATTAACGATAATCGTATGGGTTGGTGTGGTCAGTTTTATCGTCTGGAAAATTCTCCAGATGACCGTTGGAATTCGTGTTTCTGAAGAGCAGGAATACGATGGTATGGATTTGGCTGACTGTGGTATGGAAGCCTATCCAGAATTTACGAAGACTGTATAATTCTTCTCCTTTACCCGATCTCCTCTTCGGGAGATCGGGTCTTTTTTTGCCCTAGAAACTCTGGTTAACTCGGGCATAACTCGAATTACCCGGATTATTCATTATGAAATAAGTGAAGATCGCGTACATGTATGAGTTCAGAGTCAACCATGATTTACAGGCTGATCTGTGAATCATAATTTGCACTTTTTTACTTAATAACGATCCATATCATTCTCAGAGAAAATCGAATCAATGAGTTTCACAAATTGGGGATTATTGGTATTCCTCTCGGTTTTGTGGGGAAGTGCGTTCTTTTTTGTCGGAATTGCTGTAATCGAACTACCTCCCTTGACAATTGTTTTGGTACGGGTTGGGTTGGCCGCATTGTTTCTTCTTCCCTTGCTCTTTTATCTTGGGTATTCATTACCAAAAGGATTAACAGCATGGACCCCTTTTGTGGTTATGGGATTCCTTAACAATGTACTTCCGTTTAGTTTTCTGAATACTGGACAAACCATGGTTAGTGTTGGATTGGCCTCCATTATCAATGCGCTGACACCCTTGTTCACAGTGTTGGTGATGGCATCTTTTAAAGAAGAGCGCTTGACTGTTTATCGAATGATCGGGGTCTTGTTTGGGGTGCTTGGTGTAGTCCAGATTTCGTTAACGGATCTTACTTACAGCAGTATGCGCATTGTAGGTATCGGATTATGCATGGCAGGGGCATTCAGTTATGCATTTGCAGCACTTTGGGGACGTAGATATTTGGTGAAACATCCTCCACTCGTCAATGCGACTTGTCAATTGTTGTCATCCACACTCATTATGCTATTTGTGGTGTGTTTTCTCGAACAACCTTGGAACCTACCTTTTCCTAGTATCCAGACATGGCTTGCGCTAGTTGCCCTTGCTATGCTTGGAACAGTACTCGCCTATCTTGTATATTTTCGTTTGCTGGCATCAACTGAAGGTTCAAATGTGATGTTGGTTACCCTGCTAATCCCAATCTCTGCGTTAATGTTGGGTAATCTGTTTCTGAATGAGCCACTTCATATACATGAACTGGTCGGTGCCGCGATTATTGGACTTGGCCTGTTGGTTATAGATGGTCGATTGCCGAGAATCGTTCGATCTCGGATAATCAGATTATCCAAACGATTGGGAATTTTATCTTGATGGTGTAGACGCAATAAATGGCTGATGATTAGTTTGTTGTCTATCGCTCAACTACTTACTTTGATTTAATTTTGTTTTTCGATTGGATAGTGATATTATCCCGAATTGATGACAAAAGGTTGCTTCCGGTTAACGGTGGTATTCAGAATTACCAGAGAATCAGGATTCTATTGATCCATGTTCTCAGTATTAATCGAAAAAGTAGTGGTGTCTTATTTTGGGATTGAGAAACAATGAATATCATTAGGAATCAGGATCAATTTCCGATCACTCTCGGCGTTGAGGAGGAACTTTTTCTAGTTGATCCAGAGACTCGAGACCTCGTTGTCGACCCTAACCCCGATTTTTTCAATGACTGCGAAAATGTCGGGGGTCCACATCAGTACGTTCATGAATTGTTTCGCTCTCAAATCGAAAGTAATAGTTGTGTTTGCTATTCAATGGATGAAGTTCGACAATTTTTGATTGATAGTAGAAATACATTGCTTGAAATTGCCGATAAATACGGAGCAACAATTATGGCTGCTTCTACTCATCCAACAGGATCATGGCAATCACAAATTACTACTGCAATGGAACGTTATGAACGATTCACTGAAACATATCAGGCTAGCGTCAGGCGTTTCTTCATTAGTGGGATGCATATTCATGCCGGTTTTGGAGATAGAGATATTCGGATCAAGGTAATGACTGCCCTGCGTCGCTATCTTCCCTTCCTCCATGCTCTATCAACATCATCTCCGTTCGCAGCTGGCAATGAAACCGGATTCAAGTCCTATCGATTGACACTGATCGGAGGTCTACCAAGAACTGGTATTCCCAATCCACTATATTCCCATGCTGAATACGATGAATTGTTGCAGTCCTACCGAGACATGAAATTTGTTAGTGACGGTAGCGAATTATGGTGGGATATCCGACCCTCACACAAGTTTCCAACAATCGAGATGCGCATCTGTGATGTATGCACTCGTATTGAAGATGCGATGTCAATCGTCTCATTGTATGCTTGTTTGATTCGCTGGTTGATGCGTACGGAACAAAACAGTGAATTTATGCCTGAGCCACTGACTGAATTCATCATGGAAAATCGCTGGATTGCTCAGCGTTATGGGGTTGTTTCGTTCTTTGGCGACCAGCGCGAAGAGAGTGGGCGTATTGATATTTATGACTATACAAAGGCACTACAAGATTTATTAATCGACGATGCCCATGCTCTTAATTGCGTTGAAGAGTTATATCGTTGCACCAAAATTATCAGTGAGGGGACTGGTGCTGATCGACAGATTGATCGGTATCGAATGGAAAAACTCAATGGCAGAACCCATTCTGAAGCATTGGCCGAGGTGATCAAAATGATCCTAGATGATACCAAATCGGGTCTTGGTTATCAGTAAGCAAACTATGACCAATGTCCAGATTCTGACAGCTTCAGGCTATTCTTCTCGGGATTCAAAGCACGTTTGAGTAAAATCCTGTTTGCGTCGAATGTCAAGTTGTGTAAGTATGTACAATTTCTGTTGTCTAGACATGATCATCCAGTCTCGAATTTCATCTGCATTACGGTAGCAACCTCTACAGTATGGCTGACCATCGAAAGTACATACAGAAAGGCAGGGGGAAGGTACTGTGTTATCAAAGACACGTTTTGAATTGATACCTCTTCGTTGATTGGTACGACGAGTTCGAGTAGTTGTGGACATGTTGTTATTGTGAGATAACAGGATAGAAGAACCCGTTTGCAACAGCGATTGATAGAAGGGCAATCATTTGAAAGGCATTAATAATGATACTCTGCCGATGCAGTGATTTATATCGAGATTTATCCTGAGGGGAGTCGGTTTCAAGCCACTTTTCTCGGGCCTGATTGTGCTTCTTGAGAAGATACTGTCGTGAATATACAAATCCAGAAAGAACCACCAATAGGAGAACTGTCAGTGAGTGATACTCAAATGCCGCAATAACCGTCAATAAACCACTTAACGCCATACACCACAGGTAATAGCTCGGAAATAATTGATGCGCAAGAATCTGGGCCGGTTGTTTGTCCAATGACCGAAAAACTGTTGGCATAACTATGGCACTGAAAAATACCATTGAACCAAACAGTAAAGATGACAAGAAAATGATCAGGTCTAATAACATATTTATGTAGTTTTTCAGGAGTCATCCCGAATGCGATAGGTCGATTATATTCCAGATTGCTAGAATTTTTGTCAATAAAGCTATTTTATCCGTCCCTAAAAAATTTGAATATAGAAAAGTTCCGTCTACGATTTCAAACTTAAAATTCTTACAGGTGGAAACAACATCAAATCGAGGACAAACTTCACGTAGATTCCACAGAAAGTTTTCTCTTCAAGCGATGCTCGCATTCTGAGATACCTGCAATTATGTCCCCCTTATATATCGACAGTCATTCGCATGAACTCCTTATTCCTAGCGTATCAGGTACTTTAAAATGATTACGATATATGAACATTTTTCATTTGACCTGAAGCCTGTCTAATATCTATAAGTTTACCTTCAGTGCACTCCCGAGTTTTCTAGACAGTTACTATTGATGCAGATTCACTTCTCACTCACTAGTCGCTGGAGTCTATTGGTGCAAAATGCCATTTTCAGGCAGGGGTCCACTTGTCTAGAAACCGCTCAGTCTCAGGTATTAATTACAAAGAAAAAAACCTACGTAGGTGCTCTTTGGGCTATTTGTGTCTGGTATAAAATTTAGGTTATGGGTCGAATACAACTGCACATGGTTTCCTTGTTTGAATGAGTACAACAGGATGGTTTTGCCATCTTGCCCCTTGTTAAATTCTTCGATATTTGGATATGCGTGAATTGCTCGTTTTCTGTTCTAGCCTATTCATTAGCAAACGATATCTACTACGTCAAGGAGAAACTATGGTATCTCGACAAACTCCTTTCTGATTACCGCTATGACCAAGCCACAAGCTGGTCTGTTAAGGCCAGCAATATTGAGGAATTTGTCCAAGTACTCAAAGATGGGTCTGTGAATATAATTAACGGATACTATCCGAGCAATACCAAACGGATAATTTCTATCTCGCTTCGCGATCAGAAATTGTGTATTTCGAATGCGGTAGTGAAATCTGGATACAAGAACACCAAGGGTACCTGAATCAAAAAGGGGGGGCAGGTACAGGGCGGTAAAATACAAGTGAAATCGTGGCATTGCAACTGAAAAAGCAAACCCTATGATAATTTCCAGTACCGAGCCCAAACCTTGTCTGTATTTTGATACAGACAAGGTTTGAAAGTATCAGTATCCTACCATTTTACTGCCTTAATACACGATGAAATGATGAGTTCAGAACTAGGATGTAAATTAACAAATTCGATGAAACAAAAAATTCGAATGATTATTTTGGTCCGGTGGAGGCGGTGGATGACAACAATAAAAGGGCGGTGAAAACCGCCCCTTGTGTTTGTTTGCACCAGATGGTAATGGTTAGTCAATGAGAGAGATTATCCGAGTTCAATTCAGAATTTTAGCCACTCCCGTTATCGATTAGGTTACTCGCCGAAACTCACCACTGTACTATCTATTCTTCTTAGAGTTACCAGTGTTATTAGCCTGATTACCATAAAGAGGATTATTCTCATTCAAAATATTTTCAATTACTGGTTCAAGCTCGATGATATATTGTGCCACCGCTTCATCAAGTTCGGCAGGAGTCAACGGATCGCAATGCGTGTTTAGCTCGAGGCTAGGAATCTTGCAACGTCGAAGTTGATTCACGTCCTTGTACTCCAGTACAGAATTGTGTTTGGCGACACCTATTGCTTCAGACTGAAACCCTCTTTTGCATTCGACGCTTATCCGACACCTCGAATACTTCATATGAGTTCCCTCATCGACAGAATAATAACTGGGCGTGATACGATATGAATCCCACTTAGCCAATACTAAATCACACAACTGTTTGGTATGCGCATACGATTTTTGCCATTCCTCAAAACACAGATAAGTCCGTCGCTCGACAGTCGGCGGCTCACCTACTCTGGGTGGTGTGAAGTTAGGACCTGGATCCGCTACCCCAACAGCGCCAAACTGTGCCTGCGCCTGCTGTGGCGAGAACAAGACAAGCGTACCAATTACGGTAAAACATCCAGCTATAGTTAGAAATTTATTCATAATACCTACCTCAGATTCGAACATGGAAATTGACCTTTATTGCCTATGCCTATATTTTAAGGACAATCATACCCCATGTACCCCTGAATTTTTGCCACTACTACTAACAATGGGAATTTGCAAACTCCTCCAGCTATTCAGAAGCATCCTTATGTCATTGAATATTCGTATAATCCAATCTTGTTGAATTTTATCCGATCTTTAACATTTTTGCGGTATCTGATCTAGGTCAAAATCCTATTTGGTCTATCTCTGGTCCATAAATATGCCC
>JAPOUQ010000024.1 GCA_026708585.1 Gammaproteobacteria bacterium | reverse complement strand
TTGTCCAAAATCCGGAAAAATTATCAATTTCTACCCCTTTGCTGTGACACTATTTGTGGATAATGGGCAGGCCCCAGCCCGTGTCGTGCGGTCGATTTATACCACGTGAGCGAACCTATTCCATGAGGAACCGAGTGCATCAATCGTGCACGCTCGGATCTGTGAGGGACGGGGCTTGGTAACAACCCCGTCTACTCGGCCCGCATAAAGATGAAATTTATTCAAACGTTGAGGCTGCAATAGTCCATGATCAATATTGCCATGAGAGAAACTAGCATGATTTTCTTGTGTGGTAGAATTAAGTCCAAACTAGTGAATTATATTGTTTTTCAGCCATTGGTTCGGGTGGATATTGATGATGTGCTGATTTTATAATTCAAAACAAATCCTAGAATCACGAATGAATTCATAATGCAAAACGAACTGAATATAGAAAAAAAGGGGTATGAGCAGGTACTTGCATCGCACCGCATAACCAATCTGGTTCGCATACGCAGGGCTTTAGGCTACTTGCTGACCCTCAATTTTGCTATATTGTGGGCAGCACCAATTATTATTCAGGGTCAAACATACAGGCATGGACTCAAACGAATCTTTCGCCTGTTGTACCAACATATTGAAGAAATCCCAGGCTGGCGGAGTTTTGCGGTCAATCGTGTTTATCGTATGAAGGCGGATGCAGCATACTTCACGGCAGCAGTGCTATGCTCCTTAAGCACACTGGTGATGGTTTCGATCATGTTTACACAGCAAGTTGTGCATGGGTCGCTCCCTTGGTGGTTAATTGTCATCTACTACTTCCACTGGGTTGGGCCTGGAGGCCGTATGATGGGTGTTGCCTATACCTTTGCACACCGAGAGGGACACCGGTCAGGCGGCACCCTTTACCGATCTTCGCTTGGTAAGCTTATCGGCAACCCCTTCGAGAACTTTTTAGGACTGTTCTATGGCGTGATTCCATACAATTTCTCGACATCGCATGTTCTTTTGCACCATAGGCTTGATGGTGGGAAGGGCGATCCTATCTACCTTTGGGACCTTGACCGAACGAAGTGGGGTGACTTGATGCTCTACCAATGGCGAATGTTTTGCTGGATTACTGGTTTTGGTAGCCTCGCTGAATTTGAGCGTCAATCCGGCGTACACCCTAAAATTGATAAGGCTCGCTCCTCCTTGCGTCGCGGCATGATTACCTACTATATCTGGGTGCCGACAATCATCATTATATTTCTTATTATAACTGGTTCCACGCTGGCGTCGGCCCTGTTGTTTTTGTTCTTTATATATCTGCAGCCTCTAATTTGCATGTCTACTTTTCTCGCATTCATCAACATCGGTCAGCATGGGTTTCTTGAATTTGATGCAGACGGCAGGCATATCCCTCTCGTCACTGCAACTACAATCCTTGACGGGCATGACGATTCATTTGGTGAAGACTACCATTTTGCCCATCATTTTGCTCCAGTTGTTCAATTGGATCGTTTACGGGATAATATCATCGGCCAGCAATCCGAGAGCCTACGCGTTAATGGAGCGGTATTCAAGGAGACAACAATTTTCGAAATTGCAATTATGTTGCAACTAGGAAAATTCAAGGAATTAATTAGCAATCATTTTGTGGACTTTTCCAAGGATTCCGGGGCGATATCAGCCAATGTGGATGAGTTATCCAAGCTTTTCGAAAGTAGGGCAAAAAGAAAAGAAATGAGTTATGAGGAATATGAATTCACCTATCTTCCAGCGCTAAGGTCCCGCGTACGTAAACTAGTAGATGATGGTGTCTGTCCTGACGAAAATCGTGCTTACATCTATCAGTCTAGTCGAATCATTGATGCAATACGTTAATATACCAAGGTCAACTTGGTCAAATCGACATTCCCCCAATGGCTGTATTGATTAGGAGTCAAGTCATTTGAGTTCGTCACTTGTTAGTAAGTTCAAGTCACTTTCCATCGTCAAATCGAAAGTACAGTCATAGTTTGGCTCTCGTTAACCAAAAACTTAACAAAAACATGAGCATTTCAAAACCCCTTGAAGAATTTCTGTCCAACAACCGGGAATTTGTGATTGCGGCATTTGCTGTTCCAGCGAGTTTTGCATATCGATCGGTACAAAGTCTCAACAACTGGATTTATCGAAACTTTCGCAACACCAGTGCTCGGCATGAGAAAATGGTTCAGGAAATTCAGAAGCAGGTACAAGCGGGATATGGTAGTGGTAAGCGTATGTGCACTGCCCGCAAGCCCTGGAAGTCGATGTCTCTCAGAAGCGCGGATTTCAAGCAGGACATGGCTCGGATCGATATTGATCTACGCAATGTTCTGGAAATTGATGCAAAACGTGGCATAGTCAGGGCCGAGCCGATGGTTACGATGGGAGAAATCACCCATTTCCTGAATCCCAGAGGATTTGCGCTATCGGTTCAGGCCGAGATGGATGATCTCACGCTTGGAGGTCTATGCATGGGTGTCGGGATTGAGACAACAAGCCATCGGGAAGGATTTCTGTTTGAGACGGTCGAGGCTTTCGAGATCATCACCGCTGATGGCGAACTGGTCCGCAGCACGCGCGAGGAAAATGCCGATCTGTTTAATGCGTTACCGTGGTCCCATGGCACCCTTGGATTTGTTGTTGCCATCGAACTTCGCATTATTCGCATCCAGTCCCACGTAAAGCTTGATTATGAACCTTTTGATTCCCTCGATGCCTTGTGCACGCGGCTCAATGAACTCATTCTTGCGGATGATGCACCCTGTTTTGTCGAGGCACTTGCTATTTCCGACCAGTCGGGCGTCATTCTCAAAGGGGATTTTGTTACACCGCCTGCCGGAGCGAAAATAAACCGTATCAACAACTACTATAAGCCCTGGTTTTACACCCATGCTACAAGAAGTCTTGAAATCGGACCTTTCAGCGAATACATCCCAACCCGGCATTACTACCACCGTCATACGCCTTCTGTATTTTTTCAACTCAAGGATCTCATTCGCTTTGCGAACACCCCGTATTACCGCTATTTATGGGCCTGGATGGGAGCTCCGAAAATATCTTTGATGAAACTGACCATGACGCGGGAACTGCGGCGGCAAGCTTTTGAAAATCGGGTCGCCCAAGATATTCTGGTGCCAATTGAACATCTTGCTGATTCGATTCGGCTGAGTGACAGTTTATTCAGAATCTATCCGCTGTGGATTTGCCCAGTTCGCCTATTCGATCATGGCTCTAATGAAGGCTTTCTTCGCAATCCGTCGAATGGAGAAAAGAGCCAGATGTATGTGGATTTAGGCATATATGGTCTTCCAGCAGGCATCGAATCGGGAGGCTACAATCAGGTACGGGCTTCACGACAACTGGAAAAATTTGTTCGCGAATGTGCCGGCTATCAGATGCTCTATGCAGACATGTGCATGACTCGAAATGAATTCGAACAGATGTTTGAACATCGGCACTATCGCGCCATGCGGCGCAAGTTCAATGCCGAGAATGCTTTTCCGGAGGTATACCAGAAGGTTGTTCCGGAGAAGTGGATCAGAGAGGAAATTGATGAACTGTGTGATGAAACTGTCTAACAGGTGGTTTGACCTTTTTTGATTTGGTCCTAAAAACAGGGAATTTCCGTTTCTATGGGCTTGGTAGCCCATCCGTTTCGAGTCTGGAAGTTAATCTTAACTGCTAGTTATCCTAGAGCGGTTCACGAAGACCGACCGAACGTTGGAAAAAGCATCGGTCAGGAGGAATGGAGGTCGCCCTGCTTTGTATAAATGTACAAATTTTCGAAAGTACCTAAATTGGCGAAACAAAATTATCATGCCTAAGTTCAATGTCCAAATCTCGCCTCCCATTTGCTCGCGAGAATCGCTTTTATGGCACTTGTTATCGCGATGCAAATTGAATATAGGTCGGTGAAACACGTGGACATGGCAAATGCTCAATCTCAAACAAATCTAGCTCTATTCTCAAAATCCAATTTCAGATCGATACTCAAAAATCGATGATACTGATAGACAGAGGATTGACCGAATATTTACGATTGCGGTATATTCAGCATTCTCGCCAGAGCCTATACCTGCACTTACAACCAGATCAATGCGAGCTGTCAACTAGAGAAGGTTTAAGCGTGACCATAAAGATTTTAGAGGCTTTATCGAGATATCTGCATTACGGTTAATGAATTCGAGGACATATTCAAACATCGTATCTACCGGACTATGTGTAATAAATATAACGCAAACAGCACTTTTCCAGAAGTGTGTCTGCCGAGTAGGTGGATTTATGAAAAGGTGAAGACTGAAAGCCGGATTCATGACGCTGTTCGTGAATTGGGTTCCGACCAGAAATCTCTCTCGGGCCAACCAAAGGACCTGATTTAAAGTTTGCAGCTTAGTCCTGCATTTTTTCCCGAACTTCAATTTATCGAATCAAACGCTCATCCTATACACAAATTAATGACTATCCATTCAGTTCTTGACTGCCCATCATGTTTGGATCACCTCACTTTGCTGTTTATAATTTTCCAGATTGGACAAGCCCGATACTCTGTAATACGATAACTACCCATTCTAAGAGTTGATTGGTGGATTCATAAATGAAGGCTCAAACCACAGAATAATAATGGAAATGATTAGGTTCAGATATCAGTATTGCAGTAGTTTGAGGATATAATCCATTCAATATTGGAATCGAATCAAGCCTGTATCACTCTTTTGGTATTCCTGACTGCAAATCGATCTGCTTTATGAAAACTCAAAACCAAACACGATCAATCTTGATCAGGATGCCCATTTTCCTTGCAATCCTTGCCTCGATCTGTTTCTGGCAACGAGACATTCTGTATCAAATCTATGTCGCGAATCAGGTCAACGCAGTGGGAATGGTAGTCAATGCAGGGATTTTTTTCCTGTTTATTGGGGGCTTGATTCAACTCGCATCCCGATTTTTCGAATACCATGCACAAGAACAGGATATCTGGCTGTTTGAAGATAATGTCAGACTAGGTAAAGATGCCTTGATGGGTATCCGTAATGACAGCATGGTAGCAACTCGTTACAACATTCTCAATCGGTCTGACGCAGACGGTGTACAGATTGATCAAAGTGCTTTGGCTGCGACATTACTTGCTGAGCAATCAAGTCGCAATAGCTTTCTGAAATTTGTTCACAATGTACTGATCTTGACTGGTGTTTTCGGAACCATAATCTCGTTATCTTTATCTCTGATTGGAGCGTCTGAATTACTGCAGATCGATAGCACTGTTGGAAATGTGGTAGAGCGATCAGCCGCACAAGAGTCGAGTTTGGGAGTGATGATTTATGGCATGTCAACAGCTCTATCGACAACCCTTACTGCAATTGTTGCTTATCTGTTTTTTGGGTACTTCTTTATCAAACTAACCGATATACAAACCTATTTGGTTAGCAAACTAGAACAGGTAACCGCGATTATCATGGTGCCCCAGTTCAATTCGAATAAAGTTCCAAATCATCAACTTGTTGGTGATTTATCGCTTCTTAATGAGTTGGATGCGTCCACAAAACAACACCAAGATGCCACTATGAAGCTGAATACAACGGTAGAAGAGTTGTCTAGGTTGATTTCGAATATTGAAACTGATCAACAGTTGTCGGAACACCTTGTGACCCTGCAAAAATTTATCCAGATCAATAGTCATCATGTTGAACAAAACAGCGAGCGGCTCGATAAGGTCATCGATTTATTGCAGGAAGGATTTCGAATCGGGTCAAGATACCATAATTCGAATGACTGAACACTCAGGCTTTCCTGATATCCGCATCGGGCATACGACTAGCGGAATTGGAGATGAGGGTGTTTGGCCCTCGTTTACCGATATCATGGCAGTCATCGTTATGATTTTTTTGATGGCGTTGGCCGTGATTATGGTACAAAAACTGGATCTATCGAGACAGTTAATTGCGACCCAGTCCAATCAGCAAGAAGCGGAGAAAGCTCGAGATACCTTCGAAACACAGCTTGAGCAGATGCGCATTGAGCGAGACCGTCAGGAACAGGAAATTCGCATTCAACAGTCTCAGTTGGAAACACTTCAGTCTGAAGTTGGCAATCTTGAAACCGCACGCGATAACTTGGAAGGTAGTGTTGAACGACTGACTGAGGAAAAATCCGCAGTAGAGGGTCGAGTTGTAAACCTTCTTGATATTGAACAACAGCTGGAAAAAGAAAAATTGGATCTGTCGATACAGTTAAGTGCGACTCAGTCCGATCAGCAAGAAGCGGAGAAAGCTCGAGATACCTTCGAAACACAACTTGAGCAGATGCGCATTGAGCGACACCGTCAGGAACAGGAAATTCGCATTCAACAGTCTCAGTTGGAAACACTTCAGTCTGAAGTTGGCAATCTTGAAACCGCACGCGATAACTTGGAAGGTAGTGTTGAACGACTGACTGAGGAAAAATCCGCAGTAGAGGGTCGAGTTGTAAACCTTCTTGATATTGAACAACAGCTGGAAAAAGAAAAACTGGAGTTAGAGAAGAGAATCAGGAAGTTTCTTGCTGCTGAGAAAGTATCGCAAGAAAGAGTCACCTCACTTATTTCTAAAAATCGAAGTTTATTGAGTCAGATAACTGGACTGGAACAACAGTTGTCCGAGTTGGAACTTGCATCTGTTGAGAGTATTCAGTCACTGAATGAACAGCGTTCTAACCTGGAAGAAAAACTGGATACCGTAACCTTGCAGTTGATCAGCGTGCAGCAGTTGTTGGTTCAATCCAAACTGACCAATCAGGAGTTAGAAGCTGAGATTGTCAGCAATCTAGCTGCTCAGAAACTTCAGGCCGAAGAATATCGGATCACGACTGAGCAAATGGAAGCACTGCAAAATCTGATCAGGCTCATGGAGCTCAAGATCGTTGATCTTGAAGCAGAAGCAAATACTTCAAATCAACAATTCAAAACTCTGCAGGAAGAATATGGCACTCTTGAAGAAAAATATCGAGAATTGGTTAGACCTGCACGGAGTGAAGCTGGAAAGCAGGTTGCATCGGTATATTTTGATAAAATCGGTACTGAATTCAACTACCGTATTCGTGAGCCTGGTCAGGAAAGTATTCGTTCGGTTAGTCGGGCTGAACTGGATGAAGTCCTGCAAAGATTGAAAGATCAGTTTGGACAGGAGCTGTACGTGAGAATCGTGATACCAGAGGACAGCATCCTAACTCATGGTGAAGCTTGGTCGTTCACCGATACGATACTCAGACAATTCGATTATTACTACCAACCAGAAGCAATACCTTAATTGGTATTTTGGGTTTTTATAAGATCATGCAGTTCTCCGAAAAATTCGATGTGATCGTGATTGGTGCAGGGCATGCCGGTGTTGAGGCAGCGCTCGCATCGGCTCGTATGGGCTGCAGTACTCTACTCATCACTCAGAGCATTGAGACTATTGGACAGATGTCTTGCAATCCGGCAATAGGAGGTATTGGTAAAGGACATATTGTCAAGGAAATTGATGCCTTAGGCGGTATCATGGCATCCGCGATTGACCGCTCGGGAATTCATTTCAGAATTCTTAATTCGAGAAAGGGACCTGCGGTGAGAGCAACTCGAGCCCAAGCTGACCGAGCTTTGTATAGAATGGCAATCCGACAAGCGGTCGACCATCAACCAAACCTGTCGGTATTTCAGCAATCGGTGGATGATCTCCTGATTTCTGGCAGTCGAATTATTGGAGTTCTAACTCAACTTGATATAACTATCCAAGCAAAATGCGTGGTGGTAACAGCTGGAACATTTCTAAACGGCAAAATCTTTGTCGGAATGGAGCAAAGGCAGGGTGGTCGTGCGGGTGATCCGCCTTCTGTTGCATTAGCGGAAAAGTTGCGTGAATTACCGTTTACCGTGGAACGACTCAAAACCGGTACACCTCCGAGAATCGATGGCAAGACTATAGATTATCACACGCTTGAGAAACAGCCCGGAGATAATCCCACTCCAGTTTTTTCCTATCTGGGAAAACCGGAGGATCATCCAGCTCAGGTGATTTGTCATATTGCTCATACCAATCCAACAACTCATAACATCATTTATTCGGCCTTGCATCAATCGCCCATGTATGGAGGTATGATTGAGGGTACTGGTCCTCGATACTGTCCTTCCATTGAAGATAAAGTTGTTCGATTTGCAGAAAAATCAACCCATCAAATTTTCATTGAACCGGAAGGCTTAAATACCACCGAGGTCTATCCGAATGGAATCTCGACAAGTCTGCCATTCGAGATACAACAGGCTTTTGTTCGATCGATCAAAGGTTTTGAAAATGCACGAATAACTCGACCGGGTTATGCCATTGAATATGATTTTTTTGACCCGAGAGGGCTTAAGAGTTCACTCGAGACGAAATGTATCGAGGGATTGTTTTTTGCGGGGCAGATCAATGGGACAACCGGTTATGAGGAGGCTGCTGGACAGGGACTCATAGCCGGTCTGAATGCAGCTAGAAAGGTACAACAACTTGAGTCTTGGTGTCCGGCTCGTAATGAGGCATACATCGGAGTAATGATTGATGATTTGATTACACAAGGTACGCTTGAACCCTACCGGATGTTTACTTCCCGAGCTGAATACCGGTTGCAGTTGCGCGAAGACAACGCCGATTTGCGGTTGACCGAAAAAGGTCATGAACTGGGTTTGATCGATGACTCAAGAATGAAGATTTTCTCGGATAAACGTAATCTAATCTCTCAGGAAATTGCTCGGTTGAAAAGTGTGCAAGTTAAGCCTAGCAAAGTTCAGGATTTATTTACGGACAAGTTTGGCCAACCCTTACTTCGCGAGACTAGTTTATTTGATTTATTGCGAAGACCCGAGGTTCAATATCAGGATTTAGCCAATATTATGGGTCTAGAATCTCCAATCGAAGATCGTGAAATCGGTCAACAACTGGAAATTCATGCTCGCTATGATGGTTACATTGAACGCCAGAAGATCGAAATCGAACGTCTACAACGAAGTCATAATCAAGAAATACCACGAGACATGGATTATTCAGTTGTGCATGGCCTGTCAGCTGAGGTTACAGAAAAACTCAATCAGGTTCGTCCCGAAACTATCGGCCAGGCCACCCGGATTCAGGGTGTTACCCCGGCAGCAGTGATGCTATTGCTGGTTCATCTTGATAGGCTAACCAAAGCTGCCTGATTTTTGATTTCAATCAATTTCTTAGCGTTACGAGTTCCTCTGCTGCGGTCGGATGAATGGCAACCGTATTGTCTAAGTCTGATTTGGTTGCACCCATCTTGATTGCAACAGCAAAACCTTGAATCATTTCATCGGCTCCTCGGCCTGCAACATGGCAGCCTACCACTCGTTCGTCCGAACCCTGTACGATGAGTTTGACGAGGGTTCTTGGTTTGTGCTCACAAAGGGCAAAGTACAGGTCAACGAAGGTATTTCGATAAACTTTGATTGATTCTTTGCCAAACCGCTCAATCGCAGCCGCTTCAGTCAAGCCCACAGTACCAACTGGTGGATGTGAAAATACCACTGTTGGAATATTTGAATAATCCAGTTTTGCATCGTTTTGCCCTCCAAAGACTCGGTCGGAAAGTTTACGGCCTGCGGCAATTGCAACAGGCGTCAACTGGGCTCGAGGGGTGACATCGCCTACGGCATAAATTCCTGGTTGAGAGGTATTTTGAAATTCATCGGTATCGATGAACCCACGCTCATTGGTGCTTAATCCAGCATTGGTCAGATTGAGGTTTTGGGTGTTGGGGCGTCTTCCGATGGCCCAAATGACACAATCGAACCCTCCTTTCATGTTGCCATCGGTGTCTTCGTATTCAATGGCCCCAGTTTGACCTTTCAGTTTAGCAAGAGAAATATTTCGAATGATTTCGATTCCAGATTCTTCCATTTGTTCAAGAACGGTCTGTTGCAAGTCTGTATCGAAAGCACCGAGCAATCGATTTTTCCGTAAAGCCATGGTTACATGACTACCCAGTCCATGCATCAGTCCAGCTAGTTCTGTAGCAATGTAGCCCGAACCGACTACAAGAAGATTGGAAGGTTGTTGAGCCAAAGTAAAAAAACCGTTGCTATCGATGCCTAGTTCAGCACCTTCAATCGTTGGATTAGAAGGTAGTCCGCCAGTGGAAATGAGGATGTGATCAGACAAAAACTTTTCTTGGTTTACTTGGATACAATTTGGTGAAGCAAAGTGTGCAAGGCCATGTTTGACGCTCACTCCAGAACGTTCAAGATTTCGGGCATAGATGCCGTTTAATCGCTGAATGTAAGCATCTCTGGAAGATTTGAGTTTATGCCAATCCAGATGGGTCGTTGAGACCGGTATTCCGTATTGATGAGCAAGGTTTATTGTTTCATGGATTTGCGATGCCGACCACATCACCTTTTTCGGAACACAACCGACATTCACGCAAGTGCCCCCAAGATGACTGTTTTCGATGAGCAAAACCTTGGCTCCATATTCAGCGGCTCTTCTCGCTGAAGCGATGCCACCGCTACCCCCACCAACAACAATATAGTCATATTTCTTGGTATTCATTCGATATTCCGTAAAGATTTATATATGAGACATAAAATGCACAGTTCTACTTGCAGGGCTTTAGACCATGTTTGGTCTGATTGCCGAAGTCCATTGAAACATCTTGAAAGCATAACGGCACCTAAGACGCAACAACTCTGCCCTGTTGTTTTCGTGATGGGATTTGATCGATATGTATATCTGAGTTGGCCTTCAAAGGGTTCAAACTGTACACCTACATTCCCATTCCGATTTGCAACCGATTGCGAGCTCATGCTGGGAGATCAGCACCAAATTTTCAGAGTTTCTCAACACGAATATCCAGTAGGTTTCGATCTTCCTCTCCAAATACCATGCCAATCAGGTGGATGGGTTGATCAAGGTCCCGATACTTCTCGCCATAGCCCTTTTCTCGAATCTGCGTAATCGCTTCATCAAGACCTTCTTCCACTTTTCTTTCCATATGTTTACTGCCTTTCACCATCTTGAATTCCAGCACGAACACCTGATTCAGATGCAGGATCACCAGATCTGAACGACCATGGCTGGTCATTTCTTCTGCCTTCAGATCAACCGGTGTAGTACGAAAACTCATATACAGCAAACTCGTATACCAGGATTCATAATGACCAAGATCACCACTGGAAGGCCAAGCATAGGGAATTCCTTCGAGCATAGCTTGAATCTTCTGCTTGAATACCGAAAAGTGATTCTCTCCCAGAGCCTGAATCAATGCATTTCCTGTCTCTGCAATCTCTCGACCTCGCTTGGTCAAGTGTTCGGCTAACCCGGCATTGAAACTTCTCTGTACCTCATAATTGGGATAATCCAGATGGTACAGAATGTTGTCCTCTATTACTTCTTTTTGTTTGACGGTTAGATACCCGGATTGGAGCAGTAAGGCCTCATGACTGAATTCACCGAGTTCGAAATTGGTCGCAAAGTCGGCATCGACTACGCGATTTTCCAGTTGCATCGGACTGACTCTGTTCTCTTTCAACAGCCGATACAGATAGCCCGGCTCTCCAGATTTGAACCAGTGAGCCCGAAATTCACGCATATCAAACAGATGAAGTATGTCATGAGGATTGTAGAGCTTCTCCTCGCCGAGCCAGTTGTAGCCGTTATACCAGGTGCGGATCTTGTCCCGATCCAGTCCTTCCAACTCCGGCGCAAACACTGTATCGAGATCGTGATCGGCATATCCACAAATGCTTGCATACCTTGGAGATAAACTGATATTGGTAAGATTGTTCAGACCTGAAGAAAAGCTGGCCATCGACATCATCGTGATGCCGGTCACGAACACAAAGCGGATATGCTTTTGTGAACTCTTTAGGATGCTATATATCTCACGGAGGCTATCCCGGTTTGCTCGAGCCTTCTCGTCCTCTTCCAGTACATCCAGCACCGGCTTGTCATATTCATCAACCAACACTACGACTTGACGGTCGGTCTTTTGGTGCAGATGATCGAGCAAATTCCGAAGTCGATCAGCAGCCTCCGTTAACGGCGGTAATGATGTCAGACCAAATCTTGACTCAATTCCGCGTAACTGGTTGACTATATTTTTCTCCAATGACTCAGGCGTACTAACTTTCCCATCCAAGGTCAAGCGAACGACCGGATACTGAACCGACCAGTCCCAGTGCGGGTGGATATCCAGACCTTGGAACAGCGGCTCGTTCCCCTCAAACAATTCCTGCAAGGTATCGACCAGTAGGCTCTTTCCGAAACGACGAGGACGAGAGAGAAAGTAGTACCTTCCCTCCTCAACCATTTGCCGAATCAGAGGTGTTTTATCAACATAGTAACAACCATCCTCTCTAAGATCAGCAAACGATTGATAACCGATCGGTAACTTACGCTTTTGTTTCTGAATTTCTGCATTCATGATGCGGTCATCTTAACATAGTTGAAGAATGTATTTGACAGTTCACTATTGACTATGAGCTTGGAAATAAGCGCGAGTTATTGCACCAGATCTTTTTTTAGTACAACGGTTCGCTCCAACTTTAATATCTGAAAACGATCCGCTATATGGCAAATCTGTCAACACATATAGTCGTCTTGTGAAGTTGTTTCTGATTGAGAATTGATGAGTGTTAAAGAACAATTGATAGATTTGTAGCCGGTCAATGTGGAGAATTTGGAATGGCTTGGAGTTATAATGACACTGCAAACGTTAACGGTTTAACAAGTTTTATTGCCTCTACTAGCTAGACAAATATATACTCAACTTAGTTCTGTCCGATCATACATTTCATATCCCAATCAGTCTCTTGTCAATTAAAGAAATCATAGCATCACGCAAAACCAGCAAGGTTTTGGCCAAGTCACCGTTAGAGGATGATTTTGACAAAGTTTTACTGGAGTCCTTGGTTCATGCAGCAGCCTATGCACCATTTCACTATTCTGCTTCCAGTATTCATCGTGAAAAACTCCCAGATCAAGCTCCTGAACCATGGCGAATCTATGTTTTGGACCGAACGATCTGCAGGGAAGTTAGAAAGTGGTTGATCGGTCAGAACGAGAAGTCAAAAATTCCAGAGATGTTGGCTGCCGCAGATATGTTACTACAGATAACATGGTGCCCAACCAGGGAGGATGAAGCTACCGGTAGTAATGAGTTTGAGGAATTTGAGGCATCACAAACCAATATGGAACATATCGCAGCTACCGCATCAGCAATACAAAATATTATTTTGGTTGCTACTGAAAATGAGATACCGAGTTATTGGTCAAGCGGAGGACCATTGCGAAAAAAAGAAACGTTTGATTTGCTTGGTATCCCTCATGATGAAATTTTATTAGGAGCGGTATTTTTCTTCCCAAGAAATATCGACCAAAATCAAAAAGTGACGACATTTCCAGGAAAATTGCACGACCGTCGTAGCTTTGGTCGTACTTGGTGTCAGTGGATCAAAGAGTTGAATACCAGCAGCAACAAAACAACCACCCTCAAAGTCGATGCTATTGTGCGCATGGGGAGGAACTCCAAGTCACCACATAAATACTGAAATGAACCAGTCGATACAAAACCTGCGGATTAATAAAGATCGACTCTGGAACAGCATTATGGAGATTGCTGAAATTGGTCCTGGACAACATGGAGGTTCAAGTCGTTTAGCCTTGACCGAAGAAGATCGTCAGGCCCGAGACCTATTTGTGCAGTGGTGTCAAACCGAAGCATGCTCAATTTCAGTTGATGATATGGGAAATATCTTTGCACGAAGGTCCGGAAGAGACAATGACAAGCCACCAATTTGCGCGGGCAGTCACCTTGATACCCAACCGCACGGTGGACGCTTTGATGGGATATATGGTGTGCTTGCTGCTTTGGAGGTGGTCCGCACATTAAATGAAAGTGCTATACAAACTCATGTGCCGATCGAGATCGTGAACTGGACAAACGAAGAAGGCTCAAGGTTTGCACCAGCCATGATTGCTTCCGGTGTATATGCAGGCCTCTTCGAGAAAGAATATGCATGGGCACAACAGGATTCCGCAGGTATTACATTACACGAAGCACTGAAGGACATTGGCTACCTAGGACAGGAGATCTGTGGAAAGCATACCATAGGTGCGTTGTTTGAGGCTCATATTGAACAGGGACCTATACTGGAAGAAGCAAAAAATCAAATTGGGATTGTGACCGGAGGGCAGGGGGTGAAGTGGTTTGATATTACCGTATCGGGTCAGGATTCTCATTCAGGGACTACACCGATGTCGAATCGGAAAGATGCCCTTCTGGTTGCTTCCGAGATTGTTACTATGCTTAATCAACTGGCACTGGATAACCAACCTCATTCACTTGCTACTGTTGGATGCTTGGAGGTCTCACCCGGATCCCGAAATACCATACCGGGTTCGGTATGTTTTTCAGTTGATCTGCGCCATCCAGAGGATGAGGATCTTGATCGATTGGAACGAACTATGAGAAACCGGCTTGACGATATTTCCATCAAGCATGGTATGGGTATTCACCTTGAACCGATTTGGCATAATCCACCAGTCAAATTTGACCCAGACTGTATTGAAGCAGTGAGCCAAGCGACAAAGCAACTAGACTTACGGGCCCAGAGAATGATTTCTGGTGCAGGACACGATGCTTGTCAGGTTTGTAGAGTCGTTCCGACCGCAATGATTTTTGTACCGTGTCTCGATGGCTTAAGTCACAATGAGGCCGAATATGCAACATCTGAAGATCTGGAGGCAGGCTGTAATGTTTTGTTACATGCAATGCTTACGCTGGCAGGTCACGTTGCATGATTGAGAAGTCTAGCGATGTTCGGTTTGCTATATTCATAAGATCATGCGTTCGATTATTTCATCGATGAAAAGGTACCCTTGTTCGGTGCATCGAAGATGGTTATTTTCGAGGATTAATAGCCCCTCTTCACAAAAAATTTGTGCATGATTGAGTAGTTCTTGCTGATTTAGTAACGTCCGTTGCTCAAATAAATCTAAGCGGAATCCCTCCTTGATTCGAAGTGTGTTCATCATGAATTCGATCACCAGATTATCCCTATGAATGGGCTCGCGGTTTTTCCATGATGCATTCTTGGCTACCTTGTCTTGATAGTGTTTGGGATGTTTTTCATTCCAGATGCGATGAACGATACCATCGGTCATAATTTTCGAGTGGGCACCGGCACCGATTCCAAGATAATCTCCAAAATTCCAGTAATGCAAATTGTGCTTGCACTGCATACCTCGCTTCGCGTGGGCAGAGACCTCATACTGAATATAACCATGGTCATGGAGTAACGAATGAATTTGGGTTTGCATACGATAGATTTGGTCGTGGTCAGCCAGTAAAGGGGGGTTAAGATAAAATAGGGTATTTGGTTCCAGAGTCAGCTGATAATAAGAGATGTGTTCTGTATCACAAGCGATGGCACCCTCACAATCCTGAATTGCCATCTTAAGTGTTTGATCAGGCAAGCCAAACATCATGTCGATATTGATATTCCTAAATCCAGACCTGCGAGCATTTTCAAGGGCTACTAGGGCGGTCTCCGCTTGGTGAATTCGACCGATGCGAGTCAAACTATGATCGTCTAAACTTTGTACGCCGAGAGACAATCGAGTGATACCGGCATCTAGATATCGTTCAAACTGGTCATGCTCAAGAGTCCCCGGATTTGCCTCAAGCGTTACTTCCATATCTTTGTGACAATTGATTCGCTCTCTGACGTAGGTAATCAAATCCCCCAGAGAATTGCCGGAGAATAGGCTGGGTGTACCACCGCCAAGGAAGATCGATTTTATTGAGCGCGGATTGAAAACACCAATTGAAGAATCGAAATCTCGCAATAGGGTATTGATATACCGATCTTCATCAATCTCTCCTTTTAATTCATGGGAGTTGAAATCGCAGTAAGGACACTTTCGAATACACCATGGAAAATGGACATACAAAGAAAAGTCATCAAGATGGTCAGACGACGACATTGATCGGAGAGTTCAACTGCCATGCTACAATGATTTCTGACATGAGCTTGACCAGACGTTGTCGAGTTTCCCGAGATCCCCAGGCATTATGAGGGGTCACAATAAGATTGGGTATATCCTTCTGTAATAAAGGATGTGAGTTATCTGGAGGCTCAGACTCAAGAACATCGATACCCGCTCCTGCGATCTCGCCTGACTTTAGTGCGCTCGCAAGAGCGTACGAATCAATGATTGCTCCTCTTGCTGTATTGATCAGCACCGCCTCTGGTTGCATGAGCATGAGTTCCTTCACGCCAATTAAATGATGAGTATCTGGCATCAATGGACAGTGTATGGAAACGACATCGCTTTGTTTCAGAAATTCTTCAAAATCGACGCGTTCAGGTGCAGGGACTACACCCTTTCGACCTGCTACAATCACCCGCATACCCAGAGCACGTGCAACACTAGCAACCTGTTTGCCTAGTGTTCCATAACCGATGACTCCGAATACCTTTCCCTTGGATTCAACAATCGGATAATCAAGTAAACAGAACACATCCGTTTTGGACCAAGATCCAATTCGGACTTCCTCAATATAGCGGTATTGCTGTGTTAGCAAGTTCAACATCAAACCGATCGTATGTTGAACAACGGATGGTGCAGAGTAGCCACGCACATTGCAAACCGTTATGTTTCGCTCTTTACAAGCATCAAGATCGACGTTGTCGGTTCCGGTTGCTGCAATCAAAACCAGTCTGAGATTATTCGAGTTGTCAATTGCAGTCCGATTTAGTACGACCTTGTTGGTGATGACAATGTGTGCCTTCTGGATCCGTTTTACAACATCCTTGATAGACGTACTTGGATATTTTGACCAGTTAACCGGTAATTGAGATAGTGCGCCAAGGTCGATATCCCCACGATCAAAGGATCGCATATCAAGAATTGCACCAGTTAGAATTTCAGAGTTCACGGTATTTCATGAGTTTTGTGAGATTCGCTACATTAATGAATTTATGCGCCAAGAAATACAGCATGCATAACACGTCCGGGCAGTAATGTGAACCCTCCGGTCAGTACTAGTCCCAAAAAGAATAGAGCAACCATGCTATTTCGATGGTCTTTGATTCGACCACTTCGTACCAGTAGGATTGAACGGGCTAATACTATCAGTGTCAAAATTGATAGTAGATGAATCCAGCTAAATGGGCCGAAGTGCCGTAGTTCGTTGATCCAGAAACCGGTAATCGCGACGCTAGCCATCAAGATCACCCAAATAGTCCCGATGCCTCGGTGAATCAGTGTGCCTTTTGGGAGTGCAAGTTGAACGATACCAGTGAACAAAGCAATGATTGCAAAAATCGCGTGAGTGGCTATAACAGGCCCGCTCTGCCATAAAGGCTCTAAGTCCATGGAATAATAGCTCTCGTGGATTGTATTTTGTGCAACTCTAATCAATATGAAGTTGGAATGTGTGGAACTTCATACAATGTATTATACTTTTTGCTATCACTAATTTGAATTTTTCAGTAATTTTGTAGACATTGATGCGGTTCGACAGGATGTTTTGCTATTCATCAGATTTTCCATTGTTCATGACATTTACTTCCTTACGCCACGCACTTCAAGCATGGCATCCCATACGCATAACTCCCGAAGGATGTCATCAAGCCTCGGTAGCCATGTTGCTTTGCGAGCTTGAACACACACCCAATATGTTTTTCATCCAAAGGGCGCTTCACCAAAATGACCCTTGGTCCGGTCAAATCGCCTTCCCGGGTGGCAGTCGGGATCCTGAAGATCTCGATACCCTTTATACCGCTCAACGTGAAACCAAGGAGGAGGTTGGTATATGCCTTGAAAATTTCCCACTTCTTGGTCAGTTAGATGATCAAAAAAGCCATATTCGGATCAATTCAAAACCGGTAGTGATCAACTGCTATGTATTTGAAGTCCCCGAAACGGTCAAACCCATAAACAGTGAAGAAGTACATGACAGTTTCTGGATACCCATCAACCATTTGATCAATCCCGAGAACAAAACAGTTTATTCAATCAATCGGTCGGATGAACATCGTCCGGCAATACAGCTGGATGATAGAAGAGTTCTTTGGGGATTAACCTACCGTTTCGTGACGATGTTGATTGACAGGATCAGTTAGACGAAACAACACCCTCTTAATCTGGATCTGCCATTCAAACTAGTTAACCTGGAAGGTCTTGGTTTTGGCCTACTCCAGATCAATCTGAAAATCAAGAAGTCACATATGCCCTAATCCATAAATAGAAAGGGATTGTTTCGCTAGGGCAAGTCCTGGAATGGAGGATAGCAGTATGAACTAGTAGAAACCATTCATCGTCATCCAGAGGGTTCGACTCCCGTCAGTGCTATCCAGCGGTTCATCCCCGCATACGTGGGGAACACGTAATACCTAAAATATCACCTACCGCTTTCCACGGTTCATCCCCGCATACGTGGGGAACACACCAATGTTTTTGAGTTGTGCCGTAATTAAGTCGGTTCATCCCCGCATACGTGGGGAACACTTCAAGGCGTCTGATACCAATTTATGGTGTCGCGGTTCATCCCCGCATACGTGGGGAACACTCAAATTAGTTATGCAGCATTATGACAGCCGCCGGTTCATCCCCGCATACGTGGGGAACACATGCTTTTTTTATTCATCATCAAATTCCCATCCGGTTCATCCCCGCATACGTGGGGAACACTGGAGGTAACACTGGAAACGTAGGTTATTTACCGGTTCATCCCCGCATACGTGGGGAACACTTTTTGAGGAAGGAGCATGGAGAATTTACCATCGGTTCATCCCCGCATACGTGGGGAACACATCCCGCAGAGTAAAAACTTTCGCCCCATTTTCGGTTCATCCCCGCATACGTGGGGAACACAGTATCAATAGATGACTTCTTTTCAGCCAATACGGTTCATCCCCGCATACGTGGGGAACACATGTTCTTTTGATGTGCATCTTGAACCTCCTCCGGTTCATCCCCGCATACGTGGGGAACACTACCGAGCCTAGCCCTGATGTGTCCGACTGGGCGGTTCATCCCCGCATACGTGGGGAACACTATACCAATGGCATTCACTTAAGGACGAAGGTGCATTCACTTAAGAAAATTCGGGATAAA
>JAPOUQ010000001.1 GCA_026708585.1 Gammaproteobacteria bacterium | reverse complement strand
ACAAATGTTGCAATTCGAACCGCACATCATCGATCAAGAACACCTTCCTATACAGGAACCGCCTGATTGAAATCATGCAATTTGAACTCCGAAACTTGAGTAAATTAATCTAAAACAATCTGGAAATTCAGACTTCGGAATTAATCTCAACCTTCATGATATTTCATTCCACAACTCTATCCCAGAACCTGCACATTATTTGGGAATTCCCAAACTTCAAATCCTCACGTCTCCAAATCCTTCGAAGACATTCTGGACAATTCTTTCCAGATCTTGCACTTCTCGATCTGTAAGGGCAGAGAAATCCTTTTCGCGCTTTCGTTTTGAGAGCTTGCCGCCATTTTGACGAATGAACAGGATCAGGTTTTGTGCCAGTCGATCCGGCATGTCAATAATCTCCCTGATTTTAGCCATGGCCTCATCATGCCTGCCGAGATAATCGATTTCTTCGGGTAGATCATGATTCACTGTTCGTTCTACGCAGGAGTAGAGGAACTCTGGCGCCTCTGTGCAATCGAAATACCGATATAAATCGGCGGTATCGTTGAGTACTTCAACATTTTGCGTGGGTGTTGTACGCCATTCAGTAAAATCCATCAAGGGCGCAGAATGGGCTTGCAGCACTCTTCGGTAGTCATTGATTCTGTCGAGCATAACTGATGATACTGGGAATACCATACCCGGTGGCGTGTACTGGCGATCTGTGAGTACATGATGGATCAGACAACGGTGAACACGGCCGTTTCCATCCTGAAATGGATGAACGTGAATGAACCCAAAGGCTGTCCCTGCAGCCTGCAAAATGGGATCAAGACCATCCCTCCGCATGCGGTTGTTGGCGGTCAGCATTCCGGCACACAAAGCCTCAAGATCCTCCGGACGGGCACCGATAAATTCAGGCAATGGGTCATTGAGATAATCCCTTTCACCAAGAAATACATCATCCAGACGGAGGCTTGGCAAGACGAATCGCATATCTTTAATCAGTTCTCTGTGAAGCCGGAGAACTTCTTCCATCGTAAGTTCATTTTTACCGGCCTGAAGCACCGCCTTGCCCCATCGTTCAAGGCGGTTACGCGGTAAACGTTCGCCTTCGATTTCGAAACTAGCCTAGCTGTCTGTCAAGAGTAGGAAGCTGGCGGAGCGGGTCAGAATATGTCGGCGCGTGCGGCCGACCATTTCTGAAGCGTGTTCTGTAAGTCTCATTGCAGTAAATGATTCAAGCAATTCCGTCCTACGTATGACAGGACACCAGTCGCCCTTGCCAATCAGATTGTCCCGAATCTTGTGGCGTCTTGAAAGCTGCGCCTTCCCAGTAAAGTAGGTTCCAGCATCTAGAGCGTTAATGGCCATGACGTTGGTCGCATCATCTACATCAAGCGTCTGCCCAGTAAGTAGCTCATAGTAGAACCAGACACGCCTTGTATGTACACCTCCTGTAGGGGCAGACCTGACAAACTCTTCCAACGCTGTCTTAGGTACTGTAAGGCATGCACGCTTTAATATCAGCAGGTCGATATTCTCATGACGCAGAGCAAAGGTAAGGTGATCAGCGAGGCAGCTCCCGGGCCAGTAGCGCTTATCAAATATACGAAACCCACCCTTGTCACGATGGCTACCTCCGATGTGCTTTTCCGACACGCAACTTGGGTGTCTGACAGGCGCGTGAATACCGAGAGATTGGACAAGTGCAGCCCAGCCCGCAAGCTGCGTCCCAGAGGGAACGACCCTGTCCTGAAAATAAGTGCCCGTTTCCAAATCTAGACACATGGACCGAAAAGCTATCGTTTAAATTGATTGGAATTACGATATACAGATAAAATCAGGAGAGATGTATATTTATCGAAAAGCCCTCATCAGAATCGAAATACATTTCATTTATAGTATAAATATCGAAATATCTGTGTTTCTGCATGTATAGGGTAATACTTGAGCAAAAGCATCATGTTGCAATTTCTAATCAATATTCGGTAAGGTACTGAGTAAACTTGTAGTACAAATTGCATATTACTGTATCCTCGGCTTCAGGCTGGATACGAGACCAGTTGCGTCTGGAACACTCCCGAATGCCACTGGCCTGACAAGCACTGACTGATTGACCGAACACTCTAGGCACCGTATCGCATTCCTCTCTCTAGCAGACTCATTCCGAACTACCTGCCGGAATGCAGGAATCCAGGCCTACTAGAATAACTTATTCATATTATTTAATAAATATACAAATTTATTACAGTATTTTGGATCTGGCTGTGTCAGATTAGATAATATCAAGAGAAAATATTCTGTCAGTACAATTCAAACACGATCGGAATTTGTAGTTCTAACTGATTGAGGCCAAGACTTTGCGGTATAGGAGGAAAAGGCTCGGCTCTTGAAAACATTCTGAGTGCTTCGTTGTCAAGATGCCTGTTACCAGCACTTTGAAGAAGTTCTGGAGAAACCGAGCTACCATCAGCACGTATAATGAAACGTACTTTTGCTACGCCCGTCACACCACGGCGTTTCGCTTCATTGGGATATCTTTTTTGTGCATTAAGCATCGCCTCCAAGGTTCTTATATATTTCGCCCGTAATGCAAAAAATTCTTCTTCATCAATTCCCGTATTGACATGTCCTTGCAGCAATATATTGTCGTCCCCATTTTCTTCTTGGTTTACCAAATGTTCTCGAGATGACTGAACAGCAATCGTTTCTGAAGCTTGCTTGACCATTGGCGGGACCTTTTCTTTGTTTGTTATTGGAACTGTTCCCTTGGGGGTTTTGACTCGTGTGGATTCTACTTGTTGAATAACGGGTTGCCTAGACTCTTCGGGTTCTACCCTGATTGGCAATTCTCCTGTTGAAGTTATCCTGATTTCTGTTGAAATTTGGAACACAGAATCTGCCAAATCTGATACTTCGACTGATTTTTTAGTTTTAGCCTTCTCCGAAAACAAATCTTGGTTCGGCAGAACATTTATCTTCTCATCTACAGTCGTATCTCGAATTTGCTGGACTTGAATTTCACTGACTACTTCAGTTAAGGCTGAGTATTCGGTTAGAATGGCAGTTTCTATTGTAGGGCTAACGTTTTGGACGACAGGTACTTCTGGAATAGTGATCGTATTACCAGAATTTACAACTAGAGATTGCGCCCATTTTCCTAAAGACACGCGAACAGCATTTTCAACATTAGTTTGGGGTTCTGGTTGATTCGATAAAAACAACCACGCAAAAATAATGCTCGCATGCATCATAACAGCGATAGCAAAAGCAGTGAACCAGTTTCGTCTCATGATTCTCATGACGACACTTCTGAAACGGTAATGAGATCAACTTCCAGAGCACCCGCTGATGCGAGTATTTCCATAATGATAACAACCTGTGAAGCAGGGACTCGGCCATCAGCTTTTAAACGAACTTTCCCTAATTCTTCTTTTTCATGCAACAATTTCTCTAGCATAGCTTGAGTAACTGGTTTGTCCCCAAGAGCAATCTGAAAATTTACTCCGACATAAATCGTTGTTTCAGGTGTTTCTGTCCATCCCTCTCTTATTGAATGAGGAGGCTGTGTCTGGAAAGGATCAGGGTAGATGATTTCTCCAGCAATCATCACAAAGATCAATAGCAAAAAGACTACATTGACGAGTGGGAGAACTCGTTCTTCATCTGTCTTTGCTCTGGGCTTGTCAAAACGTATCACAACAATCCCTAGGCGGTTATCGGATCAAGGACATCCGTAAGAAACCAGTTTCCGAAAGCATGTCCATCAATGAGACTGCTTCTTGCAACAGTACACCATCAACAGGTTTTATCAGGACAACTAAATCGGGATTTTCAATCAATTGATTTTCTAGACGAGCAATCATGATCTCCGGAGAGATTGTTTCAGCTGACAGTCGCAGTCGGTTAGGTCCAATCTCGATAAGTATCACATCTGACTCGGAATCAAAAGAGGCCTCAGTTTCGACAGGAGCTTCAATTGCAATTGCATGCCAATCCTCATAATTTGAAGCCAGCATGAAAAAAACTAGCAGGATGAATACGACATCTATCAGCGGTGTAAGTCTGATTAGATTTCGGCGAGATCTATTTTTCTTCTTAAATCGATAAAGAAAGGTTGGACTATGAGATAGGCTCGGCATTTTCAACTCTGGTTGAATCTTCAGAGAGATCAATAGTAAAAATACCCGTGACAATGTTACTCATTTCATGGGATAGGCGATCTACTTTTTTCTCTAGCAAACCTAGAACAACTACTACCACAATCGCTACGATTAACCCAAGAGCTGTTGTAAGCAATGCCTCCCAGATTCCTCCAGACAATACCGCCGGATTCACCTGATTTCCGGATTGTTCCATTTCACGAAAGGCATCAATCATTCCCAATACTGTACCAAGTAGACCTAGCAAAGGCGACAATGAGGCAATCATCTCCAACATTCGAAATCCATTGCGCAGAGATTCCAGTGCATCAGTCCCATAACGCATAACTTCCTCGCGAATGATTAAATCAGGAAGTGAACGCAAATGACCACGAATGGCTCTTGCCACTGCGAGAGTCACTGGATTTCGGGATTTACTGCAGGCTTCCAAAGCTTCATTGGAGAGACCTCTTCGGTAAAATCCTAGGGCATCTTTTGCAGTCTGGAAATGACCGATCTGTATAGTTTTGAATTGCCAGACTTTAACCAGAATAATCGTCAATGCCACAACAGACAAAAATAACAAAACCAAGGCAACAGGGCCACCCAGATCAAACAAACTAACAATGCGTTCCAACATGAATAATTTTGCCGCCTGTCAATAAACTAATGTTGCATCTACTGGATGTCTTTGCCCTATCCAGTAATTTGTATCCGTCTGGAATTGTAAACTTTGTTTAAAGAGATTCTACATTGTGTTAACAAGATCTATTCGATGCCGATTATCCTATCAATGGGAGATTCATACGATTGATAAGCTATTCTATGATTTACTTGATCAATTCTGCCGAGGCACGTGAAGACGTGGACAAAAGATCGATACAGCCAGTACGAATGTTTTGGCCATTTCTACATTCGGTCACATCATTGATCAGCAGCCGGCCGATCTGACTGCACGACAATTGCAGATTGAAAACTTTGACACTAGTCTTTTTCGATGATAACGGTGCAAGAGACACCCCGATCACTTTATCAATAATGCCATCCTCGCGAAAGATCACCAAATCAATAATTAGTTCAGCGAAGTTCTCCAGAGTTTGATTTTGTGATACCAGATAAGCGTGACACCCAGTTTCTCGAGACTCTAATTTATTGAGTTCTATCCATACTCTTTCATCCGCATACGTTAAACCGGAACGGGCAATAAGTACTGCGAGAAGAACAGCCATAAAAGCCATCAACTTAAAAGATTTTTTCAGCACGATTTCAATAGTCTAGAAGAATATTCATGTTCACAAGCAACAAACCTCTTGGATCATTTCACGATTTTATAAAAAACCATTGTGGTAATTCAGAAAAGTCAACAAAACTTTGTTGATAATGGATAGTTAATCCGATTACGCCGGTTTTTTCAGCCCCCCCTTTATCCTCACGCACTGCTTTCGGCCATATTTCCTATAGAAAGCCAAATTGCAGATTTTGCATAAAGAACTTATATCCGCCATAATTATTGATGTAGAGCTCCATATTCAAAAGGTATAACGCACATCTGAATTAATTCCAAAAAACATCAAAAAAATAAAGAGTAAACCTTTGCGACAAGTAGCATGAGCAAGATATAGTTGCTCAGACAATCGCTTCATCAGCTTTCTTGTGCTCCAATGCTTCTTGAACTTCAAATTCCACCATGTTCAATTCTTCTATTGAGCGATGGCAAGCTATTTGGTGATCGGTGTCTGTTTTATGAACTGGGGGGGTCTGCTTCTCGCAGGTTCCTTCAATACCCATTGGGCAACGATTAAAGAATGGGCAACCAACGGAAGTGATTTCAACATCCTTGGCAATTCCAACTGCCATTTCCCTTTTCTGCATGGTATCTTCAAGCCATCCAATTCGTAATTCTGGAACAGAACTGATTAGAAGCCGGGTATAGGGATGATAGGGAGGAGTCAATACATCATCGGTCGGACCCTGCTCAACTACTCGACCTGCATAGAGCACCACAATTTCATCCGCAAATGATGCCACAGTAGATAAGTCATGACTGATAAAAACAAAGGAGACACCCGTCTTATCACGCAATGTGGTCAAAAGTTTAATTACGTTTGCACCTACGATTGAGTCAAGCGCAGAAGTTACTTCATCACACAGCATAACTTCTGGGTTGGCCGCCAATGACCGGGCCATATTTATGCGTTGCTTCTGACCTCCTGATAACTCCATCGGATAACGGGAAGCAAATTCTGCAGGTAGTTCGACCATTTCAAGAATTTCCACAACCTTGGCATGTCTGGCATTGCCCTTAAGGCCATGATAAAACTCAAGCGGTCGACCGATAATATCACCAATCACTTGTTTGGGATTTAGAGCAGTATCAGCCATTTGAAATACAAACTGTATTTTCTGTAACTGCTCAAGATTTCGATTTCGAAGGTCACCCTCAAGCTCTTCATTATCTAGTTCGATTGTACCGCGAGACTGCGGTAAGAGCCCAGCCATCACCCGCGCCAGAGTCGATTTACCACATCCAGATTCACCAATCACACCAACCACATGGCCATTCTTCACGGATACGTTAATATCTCGCAAAATTGGTATCTTTGGTTCTCCATCAATTATTCCACCATAGCCGGCCGTAATATCCGTAGCTTTGACAGCTGGAATTTCCCTTTCATGCTCATCTGCAACTGAACTTCCCAGTCCTGCCTGCGGTTTTGGTCGAACAGCTGCCATAAGTCTCTGGGTATAAACATGGCTTGGATTATTGATAATCTCTGCTGCAGTTCCCTGTTCCATCACTTCACCGCCATATAGAACGATAATATAATCAGCAATCTGAGCGACTACTGCAAGATCGTGAGTCACATAAATCGCTGCTGAATTCTCATCCTGAATAACTTTCTTGAAAGCCTTAAGCACTTCGATCTGTGTAGTCACATCCAGTGCTGTGGTTGGCTCGTCAAGCACCATTAGATCTGGTTTTCCACAAAGTGCCATAGCAGCCATTAATCGCTGAAGCTGCCCCCCAGAGACCTGATGTGGATATCGAAAACCAATTCGGTCCGGATCAGGTAATTCCAAAGCATGATATAGCTCTGTTGCACGTTTATTCGCTTCACTTTGTGAGAGAATTCCATGCAAAACAGCTGACTCGGTAACTTGTTCACCAATAGTAATTGCAGGATTGAATGTTGCAGCAGCACTTTGTGCTAGATAGGCAACCTTGGCACCACGGATCTCTCGTGTCCGCAATGGTTCAGCTTGCAGCATATCTTCACCATCAATAAGCAATTCTCCACCCGCAAAGAACAATCCAGGTTTGGTATAGGACAATGCGGCTAGGGAGATAGTGGTTTTCCCCGAACCCGATTCGCCAATCAGGGCAACTACTTCGCCCTTATGTATATCAAAGGATACTCCTTTGACAATCGGGATGATATCTCCATCATCATTTTTGGCATGGATTTTGAGATCCTTTACTTCAACAAGTTTTTCTCTTTGCATCGTCTTATACCATCTTAGATGCAAGACTACCGCCAGCTTTTGCGGAAAGATCATCAACAATCAAATTGATTGGAATAGTGAACATTGCAATTGCCAAAGCTGGCCAAATCGCCGCGTAAGAGCCATATGGAAGCCCTTGTAGATTCTCTCGTACCATACTTCCCCAATCAGCGGCAGGTGGTTGCACACCAAGACCTAGAAAACTCAAAGAGGAAATAAACAAAACGACAAAAACAAGGCGCAACCCAAAATCTGTCGCAAGTGGCATAGCAGCATTTGGCAAAACCTCAGAACGAATGACCCACCAGCTGCCTTCTCCTCGTGCCTTGGCTGCCTCTACAAAGTCTTGTACCATGATGTCTTGGCCCAAGGCTCGGGCAATTCGAAATACGCTAGACGCATAAATGATTGATGCCGTACCTACCAACACAGGTATTGAAGAGCCGAGCCAAGCTATGGCTATCAAGCCTAGCATAATCGTTGGTAATGACAGTATTGCATCATTGACCCGACTAATTCCCATATCAATCCAACCTCCTTTTACTGCAGCAAGAATCCCAAGAGTTATGCCCATCAGATAAGCCAAAAGGGTTGAGGCCAGAGAAATACCAATCGTATTACGGGCTCCATATATAATGCGAGACAAGGTATCTCGACCCAGATAGTCCGTTCCCAAATAAAAAGTTCCGTATTCATTGGTGTGATAACCCATAAATCCATCATCACCATCAATATCCATTTCATGAAATGGTGCTATAGTTGGGCCAATCAAACAAATAACCAGCCAAAATACCACAATAGCTACGGAAACCTTACCAACCCATGATAATTTGATGCGACGCTTTGGGGGCGCTGTAGGTAACTCATCGACCGCATCGATTTCAGCTAGAATATCCTTATCTTGCGGTTTCGATGTCTCGGCAAATTCAGAGTTATTATCCATTGTTCGATTCGATTATTTCGGATTGCGAAGCCGAGGGTTAGACATGATAGAAGCAATATCTGCCATAAGGATTAAAATCACATAAGCACCACAAAAGATCATTGCACAAGCTTGCACCAGAGGTAAATCTCGAGTCTGCACCCCGTCAATCATCAGTTTTGCTAGTCCTGGATAGGAAAAAATTGTTTCGACTACAACCACCCCGCTCACTAAATACGCGAGATTCAAGGCAATTACATTGACGATCGGACCAATCGCATTGAAAAAGGCATGGCGAAGAATTATTCGGCGACGCGGTACACCTTTTAGTATTGCCATCTCGATATAAGGCGAACTCATGACGTTTAATATTCCTGCACGGGTCATCCTGATCATTTGTGCAGAGACAACAATCACCAAAGTGATAAGTGGCATTGCCAAGGCCTTGAGTAATTCCGCGAATGTTTCATCCCCGGTTAAGTACGCGGTTGAAGGTAACCAGTGAAGCTCAACCGCTAAAATCAAAACCAAAATCGTTGCAATAAAAAATTCCGGGACAGAAATCAAACTAAGTGTACCAAAGGTAACTGCTCGGTCGAGTAAAGCTCCAGGATGCATAGCAGCCCATAGACCAAGCACGATTGATATCGGGATGGATATTACCGCGACCAAGCCAGACATCACCATGGTATTACCGAGTCTTCCAGAGATTAGACTTTCAATTGTCGCTCCGCCTGCTTTGGAAATACCAAGATCTCCAGTAGCCATATTTCCCAGCCACTGAAAGTATCGGATATAACCCGGCTTATCCATCCCTAGCTCAATTCGCAAGGCCGCGAGTGTTTCCGGAGTAGCACTTTGCCCCAAAATGATTTGTGCAACATCGCCGGGCAATATACTAGTCATCACAAAAACAATGACAGAAACCACAACCAGAGTAGCAACTCCTATTGCAATCCTGCGAAGTACCATTTTCGTCATCATTGCCGATTAGCCTCTATAAACGCTTTTTTCGGCTAATGATTTCAAAAACATTTGTAATACGTAACATTGAATGGCTCAAGCAGGACAAGTAAATATAGACAATTGATTTTTATACACAAGTCACCAAGTGCATTTCACTGTCAATACTTGTGGTTTCATCGATTCTATAAGTATCAGTTTCAGTCTTGGTGTTTATGGATTTGTAATCTGTGTGAGTCGGAATCACATACGATGTCGTTGAAGTGTGTTGAGGAATGTATTCTTTCTCTGCCTGACAGAAGTTTAGATTGGTTAAATATATTGTCTTGAAGATAATTTCATGTGCAAGGTAATTACGAGTTCCGGAAATGATAGTTACCTGAGATTAGAGAAGATTCAGACCTTTTTTCTATAAAATGAAGTTGGCTTTTGAACTTTATGTACACATAATACCAGAATGCACACGAATATACAAATTCCTGCTAAAGTTGAGTAAATTGAGGAGTCATATCCTCTTCATTCATGTGTATTAAATGTCTAGATTTGTGGATCAAATCCAAATTTTTTGCGATTAGCGAACAATCAATCATGTTTACTATTCTGATATCGGAATGCGTGAATCAAATAGCAAATTACACCAAATGTGATCGCAATGTCTGCAATGTTAAAAGCGGGAAAGTACCAGTCCTGATAATGCAAATTGATGAAATCCACAACATATTGATGTCTAACACGATCAATCAGATTACCAATGCCACCAGCAAGTATCAACGCTAACCCGAATGACAAAAGCCTTTCGGCTTCTGAAACACGCCATAACCAGACCAAGATGACCCCCACAACGATGATTGCAACGCTGATGAAAAAATACAGTTGAATCCCACCTGCCCCATGCAAGAAACCGAATGCTGCACCAGAGTTATAGACTAAAAACCATTGAAGAAAAGGCAATACTTCGATTGGCGGGCTACCAGAGAGAAAGGCAACCGCTACATGTTTTAACAACTGGTCAGCCACCACAATGAGTGTTGCCACAAATAGATAACCCAAATATCGTGTGAATCGAATTCTCATATGATTATTCAGATTTGTGTATGATCTGGGCCTCCTTACAATCTGCTACAATCTGCTGCTTCAATGCATCAAATGTTTCAAATCGCTGCTCATCACGAATCCTTTTGATGAATTGGATACGAACGCGTTGACCATAAATATCCTGATTAAAGTTAAATAAGTGGACTTCTAATAACATTTTCACTCCATCGATGGTTGGCCTCGTTCCCAAGTTCGCTACTCCATCGACCATTTGCCTATTTATCTCTACCTTCACAGCAAATACCCCAAGCATAGGTGGATTGTGTTTGAATGGAAGATTCAAAGTCGGAAATCCCCATGTACGCCCTCTTTGGTCGCCACGACAAACTCGACCTATGATTTCATATCGACGTCCTAGCAATTGCTTAGCCAAATCAAGATCACCGTTCTTGAGTGCCTGACGAATACGAGTACTGCTGATTCGATCTCCAGCCTCCTCAACAGTAGTACAGCGGGTTAGTTGATATCCATATTCAAGGCCAAATGACTTCAGCATTTTATAGTCACCTCTTCGATCAGCACCGAATCGAAAATCATCACCAGCCATCAAAAAACGAGTATTCAATCCTTTGACGATATATTCGAGAATAAAATCCTCAGCAGATGTTTCAGCTAGCAAGCGGTTAAACGGAAGAGCAATTAAAGTGTCAATTCCTGAATCCTTCAAATAAAAATATCTTGTGATTAGAGATGTTAATCGTGTTGCCGCTTCCCTTCCTCGAAAATATTCTTGAGGGGTAGGGAAAAATGTCATCAAATTTGCCGGTAGATTTAATTCTTTCGCATGGCTTACGAGACCGCGAACTACTTCCTGATGTCCACGATGTACACCATCAAAGTTGCCAATTGTGAGCACACAACCCTGATCACATTGAAAGCTTTTGGGAATTGATCTTACTAATTTCATGTTTTATTGTTGTTTGGCATTACCAACTGACGAGGCCGCATACCAGATAATAACAGGGCCAGAATATAAACAAGTCCACCCACTGTAATCAATACCAATAAGCGAATAGATCGATCAGGAATGGATAGTTCTAGCCATAAGCTTGCATCTCCTCTGAATTGCCAGAGGAAAACAGCCATCAGTAGACACGCCAAAGTACATCTGCATAAGAATAGAAACCAACCCGGCTCTGGTCTGTATAAATTCTTACGCCAGAGTAACAGAAATAACCAAATCGCATTAATGAACATGGACAATGAAGTAGCAAGAGCCAATCCGACATGTTTTAGGGGCATCACCAGAATAAGGCAAAACACAATATTCAGTGCCATTGCATACATCGCAACCTTTACCGGGGTTCGAGTATCCTGATGTGCGAAGAATCCTGTAGCATGAATCTTGACCATTACTATTGCTGGCATCCCAACTGAGAATGCAATCAGGCTCAAGGCAGTCATTCGAACTCCTTGGGTAGTGAACCCACCATGATAGAAAATAGTCGTCACTAAGGCTTCAGCTAGCAGAATAAGACCAATCATGGCCGGGATGCAGATCAGAACCACCCAGCGACTAGCCCAATCCAGACTACTGGAAAAGGCATTTCCAGTTTTTTCATGTCGGATTTTAGATAGGTGTGGCAAGATTACTGTGGATAATGCAATTCCAAACACTCCGACTGGGAATTCCATTAACCGGTCCGCGTAATACAACCAGGAAATACTACCTGTAATTAGGAATGAAGCGAGAATTGTGTTTATAAAAACACTGATTTGAGCAACCGAAACACCATAAATCGCTGGAATAATGAGTTTGCTGACTTTTTTCACTCCATCCAACCCAACCTTATCCTCTGGTTTTGCGACGATCCTTGGGCGAATTGAAAGACGCTCACGACGAAGAAAAGGTATTTGAAAGATCAGTTGAATAAGACCAGATATCACAACACCAATAGCAAGGGCATTCGGAGAACTCGATACTGAAGGAACCAAAACAATTGCCGCCCCTATCAAACAGAGATTCAAAAAAATCGGCGTTGCCGCTGGTGCAGCAAATCGACCACAGGTATTTAGCATACCTGCTGCAAGAGCAACCAGAGAGATAAAGAAAAGGTAAGGAAATGTGATACGGGTTGCTGAAACTGCAGATTCAAATTTCAAAGGGTCATTCAGAAAACCAGTAGCCATGATCGAGACTAAAAGCGGCGCACCAATCACACCAATGACCGAGATAACCAATAGTAGTAGCCCGAAACGCCCCAGCATTAATTGTAAAAATGACGAAACCTCTTCTGGGCTCCGATGCATTCGATAATCTGTGAACACGGGAACAAACGCAGCTGAGAAAGCACCTTCTCCAAAAATGCGGCGAAAAAAATTGGGGATTCGGAAAGCTACAAAAAATACATCCGCCGCGGCTTTATCGCCCAATATATTAGCGAAAATGATATCCCTAATTAACCCAGTTATCCTTGACAGCAAGGTCATCGAACCTACTGCTGAAACGGACTTAATTATTTTTGAGGACATAGGATAAATACGGACATAAATGATTTATTAGACTTGACAATGAACAGGAAATCAGGGATATTCCGTACCCCGATAACCAGATCGAATTCAAGAGGATGTCTTTTGGCTAATTCACCCCAAGCAAGAAAACGAGCACGACAAAATATCAAGCAACGCGAGCACAACATGAGCCAGCGTTCAGCTTTGCGTTCATCGATAAAGAAGTTTTTGAAAACCATCAGTTCCGGTCAGCGGGAAGCATCTGAAAAAGCATATCGTGAGACCGTCTCAAAAATCGATAGTGCGACATCAAAAGGTTTACACCATCGTAATCGTGCAGCGCGTTTAAAATCCAGACTTAATAATCGACTTCGAATACTGAACGTCTGAGCTGTCAGTCTCATGCAGTTACTGCGATATTATCGCGATGAATGAGTTCGCTTTCCCCGCAATAGCCTAAAATTCGTTCGATACTCTGACTCGGCATCCCGATGATTTTGCGTGCCTCGTCAGAATTGTAGTTGATCAATCCATAAGCGATTTCCTGTCCTGTATTATTAAGACAAGTTACGATTTCTCCTCGAGTAAAATTCCCTTCGACTGCGGTAACACCGACGGGTAGCAAACTTTTTCCACCATCTTTGAGCACACTAACCGCGCCATTATCTAGGATTAATTTTCCACTACTACGTAATTGACCAGCCAGCCATTGCTTACGTGCAGCAATTCGCTCCTTACCGGGTGCAAGCAGTGTTCCCATTTCTTCACCGCCTCGCAAACGAAGAAGTACACTTGGTTCCTGACCAGATGCAATGATTGTATAGGAACCAGACCTAGAGGCTTGTTGAGCAGCCTGAAGCTTTGTGATCATACCTCCACGACCAGAAACCCCAGCCCCTCCTGCAAGACCGAACAGAGAAAGATCATCAGCTCTTCCATGACGAACAAGCTGAGCACTGTCTGATTGCCTAGGGTTACTATCAAATAGTCCCTGCTGGTCAGTTAGCAGTATTAAGCATTCAGCATCAATCAAATTTGCAGTAAGAGCTGCTAGAGTATCGTTGTCTCCAAAGCGAATTTCTTCATTGACTACTGCATCATTTTCATTAACGATTGGCACCACTCCCAAATCCAAAAGTTCACGAATCGTATTTCTTGCATTGAGATAACGCTGTCGGCTAGCCAAGTCAGCATGAGTCAATAGTATCTGTGCTGAATGCACATCGCGTTTGCTAAATGCGGCTTCATAACTATGGACCAAACCGATTTGACCAATGGCTGCCGCTGCTTGCAAAAGATGTACTTTGCTTGGCCTTTGCTGCCATCCTAGGCGCCTCATGCCCTCTCCGATTGATCCTGAAGAAACCAAAACCACCTGCATACCATCATTTAACAGTTGACATATTTCACCGGACAACGATTCGACCACATCTTTTCGAAGTCCAACAAGAGTGTCTGTTAGAAGTGAGGTTCCAACTTTTATTACCCACCTCGTTGATCGGGTAAGTATCGTCCGATTATTTTTTCCCATGTTGGACATCAGAAATCTCTTGAGCTAATTGTTCCTGATCAGAATCATCATTTCTCTGAATAGTTAGATATTGCATAATTTTGCCTGTTAGTTCCTTACATCCAGCACCACTGACTGAAGAGATGGAATGGATTGGTTTTTTCCAATTAAAGGCTCTTATGATCTTGTTCTTGACTTCTTCAACTTTAGAGTTTTCGAGTGTATCAATCTTATTCAGAACTAGCCAACGCTCTTTTTCTGCAAGCGAATATTTTGATTTTATCAGTTCGGTTTCGATATCATGGATTGCAGTTTCAGGCGCCTGATCTGCTAATGGTGAAATATCAACCAAATGAAGGAGTATCTGGGTTCGATTTAGATGTTTCAAGAATTGTGTACCTAACCCTTCGCCTTCTGCTGCGCCCTTAATCAGCCCGGGAATATCGGCCATCACAAAGCCATATGATTCACCAACATCGACCACACCTAGCTGCGGGTAGAGTGTGGTAAAGGGATAATCAGCAATTTTCGGTCTCGCTCGTGAAACTCGACTTAACAAGGTTGATTTACCTGCGTTTGGTAGACCCAGTAATCCCACATCAGCAAGCACGCTCAGTTCAAGCCTTATTTTTCGTTCATCGCCATCTGTTCCTAATGTAGTCCGTCTTGGGGTTCGATTGGTGCTGGTTTTGAAGTGTGCATTGCCAAGCCCATGAAGCCCTCCTCTGACCACGAGTAACTCCTGACCTTCCAGAGTCACTTCTCCAATTGTTGTTTCTGTTTCAATGTCAACAATAATAGTACCCAAGGGTACTTTCAGTTGTAAATCGGCACCAGCTTTTCCTGTGCGGTCTCGTCCTGAACCGGATTGACCTGATTCTGCTTTATAGGTACGAATATGCCGAAAGTCTGTAAGCGTGTTGAGAGCTTCGCTACCAATAATGAAAATGCTACCACCATCTCCTCCGTCACCACCATCTGGCCCCCCTTTTGGTCGGTTCTTCTCGCGAAGAAAACTGAGACAGCCATTACCTCCACGACCGGCGATCACCCTGATTACCGCTTCATCAATGAATTTCATGTATTAAGTAGTGAATTTGTTCACAGTGGCATAAGTTTACCAGAGCGAACTATTGGTAAAATGGTCACCCTGATAGAAACCTATCATTTGGTGTCTTGGATTGCTGTACCGAAACAGATCAAGAAATCGATAACTGCTTTGTTAAATCTCATCTGATGCAAATGAGATTATGGGCAGCAAAGAAGACTCACTTCATGAATGAACAAGCCCAGATGCTAGAAAACAGTCGAGGGAGCTACGGGTTCAGATTGTGAAAATGCAATACAACAGACACAACAGCTATTGATCAGAATTTACGATCGAAATGTGTGGGCAACCCTGATCATTGCTATAGTTGGGTAGCAAATTACTGTATTTATCGAATGTTCTTATGCGGCGGTTTCCGGGACAATACTCACTGTCCGACGACGCATTGGACCTTTCACTTCAAATTTAACACGACCTGGAGCGGTTGCAAAAAGAGTGTAATCTCTGCCGAGTCTCGCATTTGGACCTGGATGAAATTTACTTCCACGCTGTCGGACTATAATGCTACCAGCAGTCACTAATTCACCACCAAACCGCTTTACACCCAATCGCTTGGATATGGAATCGCGTCCGTTTCTCGAAGAACCGCCTGCTTTTTTGTGAGCCATTTATCTAACCTATCATCATATTGAATTGGGGAGTACGGGATGAGTAGACAGGGATCTTACTCGGTTTTCTCGTCGCCTTCCTGTTGGGTATCTGAATTGGGATTGTCGACTGCGTCTGTATTTTCCTTGTTTTCGAGATCGTCTTGTTGGTTGGACTCAGGGAGTTCTACCTCTTCATTAGCCGCAACCACTGTCTCTTCAACATTGAGGACAGTCTCTTGGGTATCTAGGATTTCACTGCCAATACCAATTATCCTTAGTTCCGTATAATCTTGTCTATGCCCTTGTGTTCTGCGATAACCCTTGCGTCGTTTTTTTTTGAACACCTTCATCTTTTTTCTACGGCCATGCCCAAGAACTTGCGCCTTCACTGGTTTGTCTGAGGCATTCTTTCCAAAAGTGATTTGGTCGGCTTCTGCGATCATGAGCACACGGCCAATATCAATCGAATCGCCTTCCTTTGCTGCAAGTTTTTCAACTTTAAGTCGGTCGCCTAGACCTACCTTGTACTGCTTGCCGCCTGTTTCAATGACTGCATACATGTTCATTACCGATTAAATTTTGGAAGATTGCTCATAAGCCACAAAGGTCAAGGGGCATATGAGGCCCCAAATTGATTTCGGGGTCAATAATTCGCAAGAGATTATACTGATGATGGCATTCTCAGTCAATCTTGAATTTCACACAGTTTTGTCAATTAATTTGCATCGATCATATACCTTTGCTCAAGGCTTTTCAACATGCTCAAAGCGCAATAATGAGTAAAAGGCTCAGCTCTGGATATAATTCTGTATTTCACGGATTTTGAAATATTGAACTAAAGTTCTGTAGTTCTGAAATAATAAGTTAACCGAAATACTCGACAGTATCGAGAAATCAAATAACAGCAGAAACACAGATAAAATTCAGCCACGCTTCAATAAATTCATACACTATTGGATCAGATAGAAAGTGTACGACGATCAAGAGAGAATCTTTTCCGGCAAAAAGTCAATGGCTGTGCCGGGTCCACAGAACTCGGGTAAAGAGCATGCGGGAAATCTTGATAACCCGTTTTTATAGGCTTTTTAGTTTATTGATTTAGCCAATTCATGTCAATTAGTCGATCTGATTTGTCCTTCTATTTCTTCTTTGCTCATCGTCATTGATTGATGGCTTGTTCTTTGTCCAATTCAAATACCTCTTCAGAAAACGAAAACTTCTACGATTCACAAACCGATTCTAATCGTCATTAAGAGTCGATATATTTCTAAATTGCAGAGATATATTTCTAAATTGCAGATATTCATTGTATTTCTGAATTCGATACAGTTAGATGAACGCATCAGTTACAATGGATTTGCGCTGGCACATCACATTTGCCCAAAATATTTGCTTAGCAGAAGCAGAAGATCATCAAGATAAGCAACAATGTTCTGATAAACTTGAACCTTCAATTTCATAGCTCTCTTGATAGAAAACATCTTATGCCTATGGCCACCATAGCTGCCTCAAATCTGGCACAAAATTATCTGAATCCGGACTTAGGCCAAAATGCCGAGCATCTCTTAACAGCCAGCATGTCGCTAGTAACGAAAGAGATGTTGGAAGTTAATCGCACCATCGAGAGACGACTAGATTCCGATATATCACTGATCAATGAAATGTCGGAATACATCATCAAAAGTGGAGGCAAGCGTTTGCGACCACTTATACTGCTGCTTTGTGCGAAGTGTTGTGGATATGAAGGAGAAAAACATATCCAGCTTGCAACCGTCATCGAGTTCATACATACGGCTACTTTATTACATGATGATGTCGTAGATGACTCTGGAACTCGACGTGGCCGACCAAGTGCAAATCATGTCTGGGGTAATGGAGCGAGTATTCTGGTTGGTGATTTCTTATATTCGAGAGCATTTGAAATGATGATTGAAACCGATAGCATGGAGGTCATGCGGATTATGGCTAGTGCGACCAATGCAATCGCGGAAGGGGAAGTTCTTCAACTGATGAATAGCTTTTCTGCAGGTACAACCGAAGATCAATATATGGATACTATTGAACGTAAGACTGCAAAATTATTTGAGTCTGCTGCTCATATCGCTGGGGTAATTTCGGATCAAGATTCCGAAATGAATCAGTGCCTCGCCGGTTATGGTCTCCATCTTGGCATATCCTTTCAATTAATTGACGATATTCTGGATTATATTGCTGACGATGTATTTATGGGCAAAGACCTCGGAGATGATCTAGCTGAAGGAAAATTGACTTTGCCGTTGATTCATGCACTTGAGCGAGTCGGACCTAAACATCGACAATCATTGTGTGATGCGATTGAAAATCGAGATAGAAAAAGGATTTCGGATATTCTGGAAATCGTGAAATCAACCGGTTCTATCGATTACACGTTAGATAAAGCCTATGCCCATACGGAATCCGCAAGAAACTATGCCGGTCAATTGCCGCAAAACCAATATCGAGATGCCCTCATTTCTCTCGCAGAATTCTCTGTAATTCGAAGTCGATGAAGACTACTCGCATGGTTTCCTTCTTCTACTATATTCTCATATATCCTTAGTTCTCCCATTAAACGTTCACCAATAAATTAGAAAAAGAAACAAATGAACTTGACTATGACTTCAGATTTTTCATGTAAAAGCATGGCCTTGCGTAATGCATCCCAATCAGAAAATACTAAACTAGCTTATCAAAAGAGTTGGAATCACTTTAATAAATGGTGTTCAGATATCGGGCTCTATGCAATTCAGGCAACACCTCATGATGTTATCAGGTTTTTCATGGTCATTTCTGGGTTTGACCAGTCTGCTGAAAAAAGCCACCTCATGTTTCGGACTTAAATTTTGCCGAAATAATCAAATAAACTATTGAAATAAG
>JAPOUQ010000055.1 GCA_026708585.1 Gammaproteobacteria bacterium | reverse complement strand
GGCTAATTTGCAACAGGATGGATTCTTCAGGATGGCTCCAGTGACTTTGCTAAAGAGCGATAGTATTTCGAAGCCAGTTAGAATCAGAAAACATTTCACTGAATTGAGACATGAATCAATACAACCAGCCGAGTCGTTTGTACAGTAAAATTATGTTTAGCCAACAAATAGTAATTTCTAATGAGTCTGACATTTTTAGAGTTCGAAAAACCAATTGAAGAGTTAGAGCAAAAAATCGCTGAATTACAACGTATTAACAAAGATGGTGATCTGAGCTTAGAGCAGGAAATCCAACGTTTACAGTATCGAAGCCTTGAACAGACTCGTGAGATATTCTCCAAATTAGGCGCCTGGCAGATCATTCAAATCGCCCGACATCCTGAAAGACCTTATACTCTGGATTATGTCGATAGAATTGTCGATGACTTTCAAGAAATTCATGGTGATCGAATGTTTTCAGACGATCCGGCAATCATCTCGGGAATTGGATTTATCGATTCCTATCGAGTTGCCGTTATCGGACATCAGAAAGGAAGGGATACAAAGGAGAGAACCTATCGTAACTTCGGTATGCCGAAACCAGAAGGCTACCGTAAAGCTCAACGCGTAATGGAATTAGCAGATCGATTCAGCCTACCTATTGTTACTTTAATCGATACTCCTGGTGCATTTCCGGGAGTAGATGCAGAGGAAAGAGGGCAAAGCCAAGCAATTGCTAGTATCATTCAGTTAATGACCTATATTTCTACACCAATTGTTTCAATCGTCATTGGCGAGGGAGGTTCAGGTGGTGCTTTGGCAATCGGCGTTTGCGATCGCCTGATTATGCTACAGTACTCAACCTATTCGGTAATCTCACCGGAAGGTTGTGCCTCAATTTTGTGGAAGAGTTCAGACAAGGCAGACCAAGCAGCTGAAGCCATGGGATTGACTAGTAAGGATTTAATGGAGATGAATCTTGTCGATGAGGTTGTAAGTGAACCTTTGGGAGGAGCTCATCGTAATTATGATGACATTGCTCATTCTGTGAAATTGTCGCTAGTAAAAGCGCTGGATTTTCTGAGCGTCATCCCGTCTAAAGAATTGCTCGAAAGGCGATATGATCGTCTTATGGACTTTGGTGCGCTAAAATTAAATAAGAATAGCTAGGATTTTGAACTTATATCCTGAAGTTCTCGAAAAAATCCTGTTCAAAGATTTCGGGGTTTGCAAAAGTCAAACGATAGTTATTGCCTACAGTGGAGGGTGTGATTCACAAGTACTTCTCCATAACATGGCAATGATTGCCAGAAATGATCTTGCGATTCAAATAGTCGCGGCGCACTATGATCATGGGCTGGAAAAAAACTCAAAAGAATGGGTTAAAACTTGCCGCCATTGGGCTAGGGAAATTGGCGTGCAATTTGTCTCTTGTAGTGCGGGCAAGTTATTACTATCTTCATCCAATAAAGAAGCACGGGGGCGTGAATTACGCTATCGTTGGCTTGCTAGTTTGGCTAATACAGATGGTGTGGTAGTTACTGCTCACCATGCAGATGATCAAGCAGAAACATTCCTAAACCGAATGTTTCGTGGTGGTGATTTTGCACAATTATCAGGAATTCGCATTTCAAGACCTATCTTTTATGGATCTACCGTTCAATTGCTTAGGCCGATGCTTGGATTTAGTAGACAACAAATACAGACTTATGCGAGAGAGCATAACCTAGAATGGATTGACGATCCCTCAAACTCACGCAATGATGTAGATCGTAATTTACTGAGAAATCGCCTACTACCAGTTCTGTATGCAAGAGGAAAAATTTCGAGGGAGCGGTTGGTCGAAGCTACAGAATTCTGTCGCGAGATTAGTCAGGATGAAGAGAAGTTGCAATCGGAAAAACTATTACAAATTGTAGAGCCTAGTGCAAAGAGTATCCTTTGTCTAATCGACCCAATCAACTTATCAAAAATGAATCCGAGTGATGAGAACATGACCGTTCGATTGATCAGATTGTGGATACATCAGTCGGGTCGTTCTTCTCCATCGGACAAGCAGTTTAAGAGCTTAATTGAGCAAATGAAAACCAGTTCAAGCGGATATGCAGAACTCTCAATTGGTGATGAACATATTCGCTACTTTGATCGAAAAGTTTATCTAACAAAGAGGATCAGATCTCAATATGTGAAACCGGGTAATGTCTCTTGGAATGTGGGCATCAGCAATTTACAAAAAATTGGAATAAACATCCAATGGATTACAAGTGATATTGGATTGCCTCAGTGCTGGATCATCCCATCCAATCGATTAGAACTTTCATGGCATTGCGGTAAAAAATTTATAAAACTACCTCTGAGATCAACTTCATCAATGATTCGAAAAATCCAACAATCGAATCGAATCCCTCCTTGGGAACGTCGAATCATACCCTGTATTCTATTTCAAGGACGGATAGTTTGGGTCTATGGTGTTGGGGCGACAGTGGATATTGAAGCTAGAGATACTGTTGAGCAGAAATTGCTTCCACGGTTGATTCCATTATCCTGAAAATGCTGTAGAAGCTTCTAGACTGGTTTTCAAAAGAATGAAACATAAAGACATGAGTTTACGTTATACTATTTATCCATGCAGAGTTCTCTTCATGTGTTCAATCTAGTCGACCGCCTACTTCGTTTTTGCGGAATGTATAACGTCTCAATCAATTCAGTCTTTGAAGTTTGGCCAAACAGTTGGGGTCTATATCTCAAGGACTTATGAATAAAACCAAATTCATATTCATAACAGGGGGAGTCGTATCTTCATTAGGCAAAGGTATCGCCTCCGCCTCTTTGGGGAGCGTACTTGAATCCCGGGGGTTGACCATTACCTTGCTCAAACTGGACCCCTACATCAATGTTGACCCTGGGACTATGAGCCCATTTCAACATGGTGAAGTGTTTGTGACCGATGACGGAACAGAAACCGACCTAGATCTTGGGCATTATGAACGTTTTGTTCGTACGGTCATGAGTAAAGATAACAATTTCACAACTGGTCAGATTTATGAAACCGTAATCCGTAAAGAAAGACAGGGCGATTACCTAGGTGGAACTGTGCAGGTTATACCGCATATTACTGATGAGATCAAAAGCTCAATCCTGAAAGGTTCGAAAAATGCAGACATAGCACTAGTCGAAATTGGTGGAACAGTCGGAGATATCGAATCTCTACCATTTTTGGAAGCGATCCGTCAGATGCGAATCGAGTTAGGTCGTAAATCGACCATGTTCATTCATCTCACACTGGTACCGGAAATATCTGTCGCGGGTGAGATCAAAACCAAACCAACACAACACTCAGTTAAGGAACTTCGTTCAATCGGTATCCAGCCAGATATTCTTTTTTGTCGAGTTAAGAATAGGTTGCCAGATATTTCTAGGAAAAAAATAGCTCTGTTTACCAATGTTGAAGAGTCCGCTGTGATTTCAGGTATTGATGTTGAGAATATCTACGACATACCTAGTTTGCTGGTCGAACAAAAAATGGATGAGCTTGTCGTTTCGCAGTTCAAGCTGGATACTCCAAAAGCTGACCTCTCGGAATGGGAACAAGTTTGTAAAACAAGCAGGAAGCCAAGCCATAAATTAACCATTTCAATGGTCGGGAAATATGTCAGTCTTGTCGAGTCATATAAATCACTCTCAGAAGCACTCATTCATGCCGGTATTCATACAAAAACCAGAGTCAATATAAAATATGTTGACTCTTCGGAATTAGAAAAGGTAGATTGCACAGATTACCTGGCTGAAACTGATGCCATTTTAATTCCAGGTGGATTTGGAGACCGAGGTATTGAAGGAATGGTCCGAGCGGCAAGTTATGCTAGGGAGAACAAGATACCCTATTTGGGAATTTGTCTTGGTATGCAAGTTGCAATTATTGAATTTGCTCGCAATGTCCTCGGTATGCAGGGTGCGCATAGCACTGAGTTTGATTCCGCAACGCCGTGGCCTGTCATTGCTCTAATTACAGAGTGGATGAACGATCAAGGCGGACTAGAACTTCGCAATGCACAAAGCTTAATGGGAGGAACAATGCGTTTAGGAGGCCAGGATATTACACTTTCAAGCGATTCCCGATATTTTCAAATCTATGGAAAAGAAGTTATTCGAGAACGACATCGTCATCGATATGAGTTCAATAATAACTACCTTGAAAAAATGACTCAGGCGGGTATCCTCTTTGCCGGATTTTCATCTGACGGTTTAGTTGAAATTATCGAATTACCCGATCATCCCTGGTTTATAGCCTGCCAATTTCATCCAGAATTTACTTCAACGCCTAGGGATGGGCATCCAATGTTTAATGACTATATAAAGGCCGGATTGTCATATCGACAATCTCTCTAAGTCGATTTAGCGTATTTCAGTGTAATGAGTAATGAGGTGGATATCCCGGAATTTCAAAAACGGGATAATCAAAATTTTTTCTTATTTTCAGGTCCATGTGTTATTGAATCGAAAGATATGGCCCTTGAAACCGCTAGCGAATTAAAAGAGATCACAGATCGTCTTGAAATTGACTTTATCTATAAATCCTCATTTGACAAAGCCAATCGTACTTCACACAAATCACATAGAGGTCCAGGGCGAAAAGAGGGACTCGAAATTCTCTCTCAAGTTCGCAATGAGATTGGGGTGCCAGTTATTACTGATGTTCATAGTGTTGAAGATATTCATGAAGCATCGGAGTTAGTTGATGTGCTTCAGATTCCTGCTTTTTTGTGTCGGCAGACAGATTTGCTTGAAGCGGCCGCGGTCAGCGGCAAACCGATCAATATCAAAAAGGGACAATTTTTATCCCATTTTGAAATGGAGCATGTAGCCCGTAAAGTACAAAATGCAAATCCAAGATGTGAGTTAATGTTATGCGAACGAGGAAATAGTTTTGGATACAATAATCTCGTCGTTGATATGCGAGGTTTACAGATTCTAAAATCATTTGGTTATCCGGTAGTATTCGATGCAACTCACTCAGTGCAATTGCCGGGTGCGGCGGTGGGTAAATCAGGGGGGCAAAGAGAATTTATCCCGACCCTTGCTCGAGCTGCTTTAGCAGTAGGAATCGATGGCCTATTTATGGAAACACATCCGGACCCCGAGAGAGCTTTGAGTGATGGCCCTAATTCATGGCCATTACAACAAATGGAATCATTACTCGGACAGTTAATCAAGATTGATGCATTAACCAGGTCTTTTATTAATCTTGATGCTGAAGAGTTCTAACCGCATAAACAAAATGCCTATACCGATCAAAGAAATTTCAGCATGGGAAGCTCTCGATTCCCGTGGAAACCCTACCGTTGTAGCCGAGGTTATAACAAAGGATGGAACACATGGTACAGCTGCAGTTCCATCTGGGGCTTCGACTGGCTCTCTAGAAGCACTTGAACTTCGGGATGGTGACAAATCTCGCTATTTGGGTAAAGGTGTTCAAAAAGCTGTCAACAATATTCAATCGCTCGTACAACCTGTACTTCAAGGTATGGATGTTGCGAATCAGAAAAGTATCGACTCATGTCTGATCGACCTTGATGGTACTGAATCAAAAAGTAGGTTGGGTGCAAACTCGATTTTAGCAGTATCCATAGCTACAGCTCATGCGGCTGCAAATGCACATAACTTACCGCTGTTTCGATACTTGGGGAGGTTATATGATAATGATCAATATACCTTACCGATACCTCAGATGAATATCATTAATGGTGGTGCTCATGCTGATAATTTGATCGACTTTCAGGAATTCATGATACTACCAACTGGGTTTGATTCCTTCCGTGAAGCCCTTCGTTGTGGAGTTGAAATATTTCATGCCCTAAGATCAGTTTTACTGGATCGCTCTTACTCTACTGGAGTAGGGGATGAAGGAGGATTTGCCCCTGAATGCAAGTCGAATGAAGAAGCAATTTCCTTAGTCATGCTTGCAATCGAAAAGGCAGGCTATAAACCACATGAGCAAGTGATGATCGGGCTGGACCCGGCAAGTTCCGAGTTTTACAAGGATGGGAAATATTTTCTCAAATCGGAAAATATCACATTATCTAACCTTGAATTTGTGGAATATCTGGCCAATTGGTCTGACAAATACCCTATCCTGAGTATTGAAGATGGTATGGCTGAAACCGACTGGCAAGGCTGGAAGATATTGACTGAAAAGTTAGGTCATACAGTTCAACTTACCGGTGATGATTTGTTTGTAACCAACCCCAAAATATTTAAAAAGGGCATACGAGAGGGCCTCGGCAATGCCATTTTGGTGAAAATCAATCAAATTGGAACATTATCAGAGACCTTTGACACTATTAAATTGGCAAAAGAGTCATCATATGGATTTACAATATCTCATCGTTCTGGAGAAACAGAAGACACAACCATCGCAGATTTATCCGTTGCAACAGCCTCCGGTCAAATTAAAACTGGTTCGCTTTGTCGGTCAGAAAGAACAGCCAAGTATAATCGTTTGTTAAAAATTGAAATGTTGCTCGGTGATGATGCTAGATATGCAAGTATGGATTCATTTGGACATTTCATTCAGCAATCAAAAGTATGAAAATTATTAATTTTTCTGCACTGGTTTGTGTACTTGGGTTAGCCTTTGTGTTTCTTTTTGGTGACAACAATTATCTTGAATTACGAAAACTAGAAAGTCAACTTGAAAAACAACAAGCAGAAAACGAAGTGTTGAAAGCTCGAAATGACAAACTATTACGTCAAGTAATGGCATTCAAGGGTAGCGATGAGGCAGTTGAAGCAATTGCCCGATCTGAGTTGGGTCTAATAAAGGAAGATGAGGTTTTCTATCAAATTGTTGAGATTCAGGATGCTGAGGTCGATTCCTTCTAGTGGAAAGTTCTTTCCAGTAATGGAATGGGCTAAGTCTAATTTTCTTATGTACCCTCGTTGGAACATATTGGATATTGTGATCTAAAAATAACAAGTCTAAAGCGTTTTTTGTATCGTCAGTTATTTGTTTGATTACCCTTGGTCGTATTTTTTCACAACTTGGTGGATATTTTTACTTATTCCTTTTTCAAAAAAAGACCGTTTTTTTGAAAAAGGAATAATGTGATTTAGGGATACATGGTAAAACTAGAGTTTGAAACCAGAAATCGTATGTGAACTTGAATATTACGGGTTGAAACATGACTGAAATCACAGGAACATATCTTAAACCCTACAAAAGTACCGATTTGTCTTTATCCCTTATCCTTCAAAACTTGAACAGAAAGCACTCAAATCTTTCACCAAACTTTGGTTCTAACTATGCTAGATTCGGTATTAAATGGAATGCATTGTTTGTTTGCGATTATTGTTATTTATGTCCCATCATTTAACTTGAAAATTTCAATGAAGGTTGAATAGAACAATGGCAGAAAATAATCAGGATCAACTAATCCATGAACTGTCTAGGTAAGAGACAAGTTGTCTGACAATCTCGTTGTTTGACTTAAAATCTAAAGATCAATGCCTTATTAGCATATTCAAATTAACATGAAACTTGAAAAATTTCGATGAAGATGGGATAAAACAATAATAGGGATCAATTTATCCATGAGCTGTCGAAGGAGGTCGCAGTACTGAAACAAACCATGGAAACCCATAAGCAAGAGTATAAAACAGACATCGCCAGATTAGCCGAACAGATGTCTAACTGGAAAACCGATCTAGTTCAGCGGGACATTGAAGCTGGTAAAAGAGAAAATCGGTTACTTCTCGCGATGCTTGCTGGCTTTGCTGTGGCTACCACGATCCTAGGTGTGCTGATTACAGCGCAATAGTCAACTGCTACGGATTTCAGTTTTGCTAGAGAAGTCTGAGTAGACCACAAGATCACTGATCAATCTGATAAGATAGAGCCGGCCAATGTATTGTTTGTTCCAGTGCTCTCTCGACAGAAATATGTTAGCAAGCAACCGTAAATAGGTCTCGTCAAAAAAGCACTCAAAGTACTACAGGATTTGTAATCGTATCCTGCACACTTTTTACCTTATTTAACACGATCAATAGTGAGACTTAGCCTCAGATCGACAAGTCGAGTTTTGATCTGGACATCAATGAACCGTTCGTGAATAGTGCTCCGGTGGAATTTTCAGCAATCGCAAGGAAGTTGTCATAACCGTGAACACGATAGTGGGCTATATATTTCCAAGTAAATTCAATCCAACCTGAGTTTAATTCGATGAGAATACAGAATCTGAATATCTATTGAAAGAACAGGTTAGCCTGGATATTGATGGTATTAACCTCGGTCATTGCTTTGAGATGAAACGAACTGGGAAAGTTGACCAGAGAGGTCACTTGCCTATAATCAGGATTTTCAAATTAAAGGTAGATCAAAATGACCAGCCTTGAGCAACGTCAAGAACTGCAACGCCGGATCTGGCAAATCGCCAATGACGTACGTGGTACTGTTGATGGTTGGGATTTCAAGCAGTATGTCTTGGGTTCACTCTTCTACCGTTTTATCAGTGAAAACTTTGCCAACTTCATTGAGGCCGGTGACGAAAACATCAACTATGCCAATCTGCATGATGATGAGATCCCGCTGGAAATTAAGGATGAAGCCATCAAAACCACTGGCTATTTTATATTTCCCAGCCAACTCTTTTGCAATATTGCTGCCAATGCAGCCAACAACGATCGCTTGAATAATGATCTGGCAGAAATATTTTCTGCCATCGAAGGCTCTGCTAGCAACTCTCCGTCCGAAGATGATATCAGCGGTTTGTTTGCTGATTTCGACACTACTAGCAATCGTCTTGGCAATACTGTGAAAGCCAAGAACGAGCGCCTCACGAAAGTTCTCAAGGGGGTAGCAGAGCTGGATTTTGGAGACTTTCAGGAGAACAAGATCGATCTGTTTGGTGATGCCTATGAATTTTTAATTTCCAACTATGCGGCCAATGCGGGCAAATCAGGCGGTGAATTCTTCACTCCTCAAAATGTATCCAAACTGATTGCTCAAATTGCCATGCATGGACAAACCAGTGTGAATAAGATATACGATCCTGCTTGTGGGTCAGGATCGCTGTTGCTCCAGGCGAAAAAGCAGTTTGACGATCATATCGTTGAGGAGGGATTTTTCGGTCAGGAACTGAACCACACGACCTACAACCTTGCTCGCATGAACATGTTCCTGCACAACATCAATTACGCCAAGTTTAGCATTCAGTTAGGAAACACTCTGACAGAGCCGCAGTTTGGCGAGTTCAAGCCCTTTGACGCCATCGTTTCCAATCCACCTTACTCGGTCAAGTGGATCGGATCGGATGATCCTACGTTGATCAATGACGACCGCTTTGCTCCGGCCGGCGTACTCGCTCCGAAATCGAAGGCAGATTTTGCTTTTGTTTTGCATGCGCTCAGTTATCTGTCAAGCAAGGGTCGTGCAGCGATTGTGTGTTTTCCAGGTATTTTCTACCGTGGCGGTGCAGAGAAAAAAATCCGTCAATACCTCCTTGATAACAACTTTGTTGAAACGGTGATCTCACTAGCTCCGAATTTGTTTTACGGAACTAGCATTGCGGTGAATATCTTGGTACTAGCCAAGAACAAGAAGAGTACCGATGTTCAATTTATTGATGCCAGTGGTGAGGATTTTTTTAAGAAGGAAACCAATAACAACGTCATGCATGACGATCACATCGCTAGAATTATGGAACTGTTTGAGAGTAAGACCAGTGTTGAGCATGTGACTGAGACCGTTATCTATGATCGGATTGTGGAGAATGACTACAATCTGTCGGTCAGTTCCTATGTTGATCCCCAGGATACTCGTGAAGTTATCGATATCAACGTATTGAATGTCGAGTTACAAGCAACCGTTGCCAAGATCGATCAGTTGCGTGCGGATATTGATGCAATTGTTTCGGAGATTGAAGCGTGAGTAGTACTGTGTTTCTGGAAAAGTTGCTGGATGGGGCGGATGTGGAGTGGAGGCCGATTTTAGAGGTTTTTCATTTGAAGAATGGGTATACGCCATCGAAGTCAAAACAAGAATTTTGGGAAGATGGTACAGTTCCCTGGTTCAGAATGGATGACATCCGTCAAAATGGTCGAATACTTAGTGACTCACTGCAAAAGGTTTCAGAAAGTGGAGTGAAGGGAGGAAAACTCTTTCCAGCAAACTCGATTATAGTTGCAACAACAGCGACTATCGGCGAACATGCACTTATAAGGGTTCCATTTCTTGCAAATCAGCAGTTTACAGTTCTGAATTTGCGAGATGAATACATAAGGAAACTTGATATAAAGTTTCTGTTCTATTTTTGTTTTTTACTTTCTCGTTGGTGCAAACAAAACACAAAGAAGTCGAGTTTTCCTTCTGTAAATATGAATGGATTTAGAAAATTCAAATTCCCCATTCCCTTCCCAGACAATCCCGAAAAATCATTAGCAATTCAGGGCGAGATCGTACGCATACTGGATACGTTTATGGAACTGACTACGGAACTGACTACGGAACTGACTGCTCGGAAGAAGCAGTACGAGTACTATCGAGAGAAACTACTCACGTTTGACGATGCAGACGTGGAGTGGAGGCCGTTGGGGGAGGTTGCTGAATTTTGTAGAGGCACAGCAATCACCAAAATGCAATCAACAGATGGTGACATTCCCGTTGTCGCGAATGGTCCAGTCCCAACTTATTTCCATGGAGAGCATAATCGAGAGGGAGAAACGGTAGTCGTCGCTAGATCTGGAGCATATGCAGGATATGTGAGTTATTGGAATAGACCAATATTTCTTACTGATGCCTTCAGCATCCATCCACAATCCAAGGTAATTCAATCAAGGTTCGTTTACTATCTGCTTCAGAATAAGCAAGGTCAAATACATGCAATGAAGAAGGGGGCTGGTGTTCCTCATGTCCGAGTCAAAGAAGTTCAGAAATATGACGTGCCCATTCCCAGTTTGGCAGAGCAACAACGCATCGTCTCTATCCTTGACAAATTCGACGCATTGACCACATCCCTGACCGAAGGCCTGCCGCGCGAAATTGAACTGCGACAAAAGCAGTATGAATATTATCGGGATCTGCTATTGAACTTCCCCAAACCGGAAAAGGATTCAGCATAGGATGTGTCTGACTACAGATAGCGCTCATCCGCCCAACAGGTTTAGCATCATGGTGATGAACGGTCGGAACGATTGTAAAAGGGCAAGTGGGTCCTGAGATTCCTTGTGAGTGCTCCTGCAAACAACCAGCACGAGTATCCCAACAAATTCCGAATGGCTTGAAAAAAGATACACGAGATGATTGAGCACAAAAAACCCATCGTCGAATCGAGGAACTTCATTATCCTCAACAAATACTCCAGAGAATGGCAGGGTGCGGACAACTACCAGAGCGAAAGCGATTTAGAGCAGGAACTCGTTCGGGATTTAATCCATCAGGGATATGAATACCTGCCCGAACTCACTACGCCCGAAGCGATGCTCGCCAATCTACGGGTACAGTTACAGACCTTGAATAACGTGCAGTTTTCCGATCTCGAATGGTCACGCTTTGTCCAAAACTGGCTCGATAAGCCGAGTGATGGCATCCTCGAGAAAACCCGCAAAATTCATGATGACTATATTCACGACTTTGTGTTCGATGATGGCCGGATTCAGAATATCTTTCTGCTCGATAAACGGAATTTGGCCCACAACAAGGTGCAGGTGATTCGACAGTTCGAACAAACCGGCACTCATGCAAACCGTTATGATGTGACCATTCTGGTCAATGGTTTGCCACTGGTACATATTGAGCTGAAAAAGCGCGGAGTAGCGATTCGCGAGGCCTTCAATCAGATACATCGTTACAGCAAGGAGAGTTTCAATAGCGAACACTCGCTGTATAAATTCCTTCAGATGTTCGTGATCTCGAATGGAACCGACACTCGGTATTTTGCGAACACCACCAAACGGGATAAACACAGTTTCGACTTTACCATGAACTGGGCCAAGGCGGACAATAGCCCGATCAAGGATCTGAAAGATTTCACCGCTACCTTCTTTCAAAAAAATACTCTGCTACATGTGTTGCTGAAATATTCGGTGCTCGACACGAGCGACAGCTTGCTCATCATGCGTCCCTATCAGATTGCCGCTACCGAACGGATACTCTGGAAAATCACCAGTTCCTTCGCAGCAAAGACCCTGAACAAGCCGGAAAGTGGTGGATTCATCTGGCATACCACAGGTTCGGGGAAAACCCTGACCAGTTTCAAGGCGGCACGTTTGATCACAGAACTTGAGTTCATCGACAAGGTTGTGTTTGTCGTGGATCGTAAAGACCTCGACAATCAGACGATGAAGGAATATCAACGATTCTCGCCCGACAGCGTAAATGGCTCTGAAAACACGGCTATGCTAAAGAAGAACCTTGCCAAAGACGATAACCGAATCATTGTAACCACGATCCAGAAGCTGAACAATCTCATGAAGAGCGAGGGCATGCTAGAAGTGTACAGTCAATCGGTAGTGTTCATCTTTGATGAATGTCATCGTGGTCAGTTTGGCGAAGCCCAGAAGAATCTAAAAAAGAAATTCAGGCGATTTTGCCAATTTGGTTTTACCGGTACACCGATCTTTCCGGAAAACGCGGCTGGCGCGGACACCACGGCCAGTGTATTTGGTACCGAATTGCATTCCTATGTCATCACGGATGCCATTCGGGATGAAAAGGTCCTCAAATTCAAGGTCGATTACAACGATGTTCGACCGCAATTCAGAACCATCGAAAGCGAGCAAGATGAGGAGAAACTGAACGCCGCTGAAACAAAACAGGCTTTGCAACATCCAAAACGGATACGTGAAATTTCTCAGTATATTCTAGATAACTTCCGCCACAAGACCCATCGGTTTCAAGGCGGAAGCAGCGGATTTAATGCCATGCTTGCGGTCAGTAGCGTGGATGCCGCGAAACGGTATTACGAGACTTTGAACAAATTGCAGTTAGAGAGTGATCATGTTCTCAAAATTGCGACAATCTATTCATTCGCGCCCAATGAAATACAGAATGCCTTGGGCGATATCCCGGACGAAAGCCTAGATATCACCGAAACCGCAATGAATAGCACAGCCAAAGAGTTTCTCGATGCAGCCATCAACGACTATAACGGTTACTTTAAGACCAATTTTAAAGCAGATAGCAAAGGTTTCGAAAATTACTATCGCGATCTGGCCAAGCGGGTGAAACTCAGGGAAGTCGATTTGCTGATTGTGGTGGGTATGTTTCTTACCGGTTTTGATGCGCCGACCTTGAACACACTGTTTGTGGACAAGAACCTGCGCTTCCATGGCCTTCTGCAGGCGTACTCACGAACCAATCGTATCCATGATGCTACCAAGACATTTGGCAATATCGTTACCTTCCGTGACCTTGAACAGGCGACAGTCGAGGCAATCACCCTGTTTGGTGATGCGAACACTCGAAACGTGGTTCTGGAAAAAAGCTATCGAGAGTATATGGAGGGTTACACCGATGCGACAACTGGTGAGGCTCGAAGGGGCTTTGTCGATGTCTTAGCAGAATTGCAAAGACGATTTCCCAATCCGACAGAGATTATTGGGGAAGCGGATAAGAAGGATTTCATAAGACTATTTGGAGAATATCTTCGCCTTGAGAATATTCTCCGCAATTACGATGAGTTTACGAGCCTGCAAGAATTACAAAACATCAACCAAACCGACCAGGCGGCTCTTGAGGACTTTCAACAGAAATATTCGATCAGCTGCGATGATTTGGTTTCTCTTTGGGGCATAAGGATGCCTAGTGAGCGTGAGGTACAAGACTACCGATCAACCTATAATGACATTCGGGATTGGCTACGTAATCAGAAAAATGTGTCGGACCCGCTCGAAAGCACGGTAGACTGGGACGATGTCGTGTTCGAGGTGGACTTGCTCAAATCGCAGGAAATCGACCTGGACTATATTCTCGAGCAGATTTTTGAGAACCATAAAAAAGCAATAAACAAATTGACGATCTTGGAGGATGTGCGGCGCATGATTCGGGCTAGTGTTGGCAATCGGGCAAAAGAAAGTCTACTGGTCGATTTTATTAATCAAACCGATCTTGACTTACTGGGTACCAAATCCGATGTAATCGAGGCCTTTTTCACTTTTGCTCAAGCCGAACGACAACGTGAAGTTGAGGAATTGATTGAAACCGAAGGATTGAATGTGAAGGCTGCCAAACGTTACATTGAAACCTCGATAAAACGGGAATTTGCAAGTGAACACGGCACCGACTTGCACGCGATCCTGCCAAAAATGAGCCCATTAAATCCGCAGTACTTAACCAAAAAACAAAACGTTTTTCAAAAAATTTCCGCGTGCGTTGAAAAATTCAAGGGCGTTGGCGGCCAGTATTAACTCATAGGCATGATCTTTCTTCATAACTAGGGCTTCCCGTTTTTCTACTTCTCTTATCTTTCATGCTTACCATTGCCAATAACACGAGGGGAACTAATCGATGATGTTGATCTCCTCCCGATCTGGTGTCGGTTCTTTACTTATTCATATAGTATCGGCTTCCACATTAGCTAATTTGAGGTCTGCTTAGCATTCACTTACGTTCCCACACGCATGTTTGCAAAGAAACGTGAACTGACTCTTTTAACCAGAGTACTTCAAGCTATATCGTTATCTCTATCGTCTACTCTAGATGCTACCAACCGGATCAACAGTTGTTGGCTAGGATTCACACCTGCCAGAAAAAGCACCTCGCAATGGTGCACATTATATTTAGGTCAGATAATTTTCAATTAAGATGATTTGAGTACTAAGCTTATACCGATTGGCTACAAATCAATGATTCTAGTAATGAGCACCCTCTATGATTCGGAAAAACGATGAAATATGAATCAATATGGTCATTACAAGGTAAACTGTCCAAGGGGGAATGGTTATCAGGCCTTTGCTGTTTGCTTAAATTGCAAAGCATGACCCTAAATCTTATTGGTATGCTCTCACTTGCGTTCTATCTCCTCTTTGAATACCCCATCGATAATCGCCAAATAGAAACAGATAGAGTAAGAGAAAATCACGAAAGTTAAGAAAAACCTCTTTCCGATACAGCCGGAACTCGTAACAAATTTATATTGAGAATCCGTTTTGCCCCTTGTGAAACTTATTCAATGGGAACTTCATAAGGCAAAACCCCCAGAGTAAGTTCCGAACCATTTTCTGAGTCAAGATGGATATCAGGATGCTTGCCAGCACTATACTTAATCATCGCAGACAGTTGATATTGGTCTTCACCTGTTTCGACCGCATCAATAACTAAGCCAGCTTTCTGATCGACTTGAGCTTGCTCAAAAAGGGCTCTACCCGGCTCAATTCTTTCTTTGCTCATAACACTTGCATTACACAATCGGTATTTTGATTTTCCAAGATACCGAAGGCGTGCGATTATTTCCTGTCCAGGATAACAACCTTTACTGAAACTGATCCCGGATACGAGATCCAGATTGATGTGCTGGGGAATACATTGTTCGACAGTTTGCGAGTAAATCTGTGGAAGTCCAGAAAACATATCACAAAGTCTCCAATAATCAGAGCTTAATAATTGATCAAATTGATCGGCTACTCCATTAAGTTGCTCGGGTTCACCAATCGCAATTGAGCGGTGAAATTTGTCAATATATTGATAAATTTCCAAATCAAACGAATCGTTCCCATTTACAGCCATGCCGAACATCGCTTTTTCTTCTTCTACCTCTATCGAGACTTTTGCTCTCATCACAAAGATTTTCAGGCGCTTGATCAATTCACTCGTCAAATCATTCGGGACGATGATCCAGTATCCACCATCTGCCTGCTTCATCAAATACAGCATGGCAAGTATCCTACCTTTCGGATTGCAATAGGCATTCAATTGAGTTTCGCTTCCTGTTACCGTTGAAACGTCATTACTAAATTGATTTTGTAAAAATTTTTCTGCATCCGAGCCCGTAATCGAAATCAGAGTCAAATGGTCCAGTAAAAACCCTGTTTTTTTCGATCCGAGGTTGTTCAGAATCGAAGAATAGTCTGACTCTTTTGGACAAATTGGAGGAGATTGGATTTGAAGTATAGACATGTTTATTCACTCAAAGCCTGGTTGACAGATTGACGAATTGTGGACAGTTTAAATTGTACACCTGTAAATAGGAACATTCGAATCAAGCGACAAATCGCATATCGAACTGGTCGGGAAACAACCCACAATGATCATAATAAATTACCTTCAATTTAGTATAATCTTCTTTTCCGTTGCGGGAGACCGAAAACTTGAGAACACGTCCGCTATCACCACATCTGCAAGTCTATCGACCACAGATTACCTCGGTATTGTCAATATTGCATCGAATTACTGGAGTAATCATTGCCCTTGGAGCAATAGTGATTGCATTATGGTTAGGAAGTGTCGCTACAGGAGATCCATGGTATAGCGAGTTTTCAGTCTTTCTAAATTCTTTGTTAGGTAAGTTGTTGCTGATTATCTGGACCCTTTGTACCGCATATCATCTTTGCAACGGTATTCGACATCTGGCTTGGGATATTGGCTACGGTTTTGAAATCCCACAAGTTTATCGAACAGGAAAACTAGTTCTGGTATTTGCAATCGTAATTACCGGCGGAGTCTGGTTACTATGAAATTGGAACTGCCACTCGCGAAAGCGAAAGGCCTGGGTACATCCGGTGAGGGTTCTCATCACTGGTGGAGGCAACGTCTCTCTGCATTAGCATTAATTCCGCTGACACTATGGTTTTTATTTTCAGTCGTCAATCAATTAGGACAAGAACATTTTGTTGTTCATGAATGGATTGCTGATCCATTCACTGCCGTATTCCTGATCTTGTATTCGATTTTCATGTTCTACCACGCACAATTGGGATTACAGGTAGTGATAGAGGATTATGTTCATAATCACGGTATTAAGATGGCTATGTTATTATTTTCAAATATAGTTCTTCTTCTGTTCGGTATTCTAGCGGTTTTCTCTGTTTTACAGATTGCTCTATAAATTCACAGGCATAGATTGATCATGAGCAAAAGTTACCAGATTATCGACCATTATTATGATGTTGTGATCGTTGGGGCCGGAGGAGCTGGTTTAAGAGCAACTTTTGGTATGGCTGTGGAAGGACTAAGTACCGCTTGTATAACCAAACTCTTTCCCACAAGGAGTCACACTGTCGCAGCACAAGGTGGGATGAGCGCAGCGTTAGGAAACATGGGAGAAGATGACTGGCGTTGGCATATGTACGATACCGTTAAGGGATCAGACTGGTTAGGGGATCAAGACGCAATCGAATATATGTGTAAGGAAGCACCCGATGCGGTCATTGAACTCGAACATTATGGAGTGCCATTTTCAAGAACCTCTGAGGGCAAAATTTACCAACGCGCGTTTGGCGGAATGACCACTCATTATGGGGAAGGGCAAGCGCAAAGAACCTGTGCAGCCGCAGACCGGACGGGACATGCAATACTCCATACCCTCTATCAACAGTCTCTTCGTCACAAGGCAGAGTTTTTTGTAGAGTATTTTGCTATCGACTTAATCATGAATGATGGAGAGTGTCGCGGGGTTCTAGCTTGGGACCTCGACACAGGAACACTCCATCGCTTTGCTTGCAAAATAGTCGTTCTGGCAACCGGAGGTTATGGTCGGACCTATTTCTCAGCCACCTCTGCCCATAGCTGCACTGGTGATGGAGGAGGTATGGTACTCCGTGCAGGTTTGCCTCTGCAGGATATGGAGTTTGTTCAGTTCCATCCAACAGGAATCTATGGATCAGGCTGTCTGATAACTGAAGGTGCAAGAGGGGAAGGGGGCTATTTGACGAATTCGAAGGGCGAACGTTTCATGGAACGCTATGCTCCTAACGCTAAAGACCTTGCCTCGCGAGATGTGGTCAGTCGTTCGATGACCATGGAAATTCAGAGCGGTCTCGGTGTTGGTGAGGAAAAAGACCATATTTTTCTTCATTTGGAACACCTAGGGCCAGAAGTTCTCGCAGAAAGATTACCCGGTATATCAGAATCAGCAAAAATCTTTGCTGGGGTCGATGTCACAAAAGATCCAATTCCGGTTATACCGACCGTCCACTACAACATGGGAGGTATCCAAACCAATATCCATGGGGAGGTTGTAACCTTGAAAGACGGAGACCCCGAATACGTGGTTCCCGGATTGATGGCAATTGGTGAAGCGGCTTGTGTCTCAGTTCATGGTGCAAATCGCTTGGGTTCTAACTCATTGCTCGACATCGTGGTATTTGGCAGAGCTGCTGCCCACCGTGCCAAAGCTCTGCTCAAAGGCAACCAAGGAAGAATTCGGCTGGAGCGAGATGCTGGTGAAGAAATTATTGATCGATTTGATAAACTGAGATACGCAAATGGAAATAGCCCCACAGCAGAGTTAAGGCTACAAATGCAAAAGGTTATGCAAACCAATTGTGCTGTTTTTAGAACGGAAGAGTTGATTCAGGATGGAGTCGATAAACTCAAACAAGTGTGTCAGCAGTTTAGTGATATTCGTACAACCGACCGTTCGATGGTTTGGAATACGGATCTTGTAGAGACCATTGAACTGGATAACTTATTGAGACAAGCACGAGTCACCATTGAATCAGCATTGAACCGAAAAGAAAGTCGAGGAGCTCATGCGCGTGAAGATTACCCCGAACGGGACGATCAAAACTGGATGAAACATACCTTAACCTGGCAAGAAAATCTTACAGATGAACCCATTATTGACTATCGAGCTGTACACAACTTTACCTTGACAGATGAAGTTGAATACATCAAGCCAAAGGAGCGAGTTTACTGATGGCCGAATTTCGATTACCAAAAAATTCTCGCATCAAGCAAGGCGAACACTTCAAGGATTCAACATCAGAAGATCTTAAGTCAATCTATATCTATCGCTGGAATCCAGATACTGATGATAATCCTCGAATGGATCGATATGACATCGATGCCAAGGCGTGTGGACCAATGGTGCTGGACATTTTGATTCATATCAAAAATTCAATCGATAGCACTCTTACATTTCGTCGTTCGTGCAGGGAAGGAATCTGTGGCTCCTGCTCAATGAATATCAACGGAACAAATTCACTAGCATGTATCACCTCAGCTCTGGAAACCAAGGGAGATATCAAGATTTATCCATTGCCACATATGTCTGTGGTAAAGGATCTAGTAGTAGATCTGACAAATTTCTATGCCCAATACACCTCAGTAAAGCCTTGGCTTCAATCCGATAGTCCTTCCCCCGATAGGGAACGCTTACAGTCGGAAGAAGAACGGAGCAAGCTTGATGGATTGTATGAATGTATTCTGTGCGCTTGTTGTTCGACTAGTTGCCCAAGCTACTGGTGGAATGGTGATCGTTATCTTGGTCCAGCAGCATTACTGCAGGCTTATCGCTGGATTGCTGACAGTCGCGATGATTTTACGGGTGAACGCCTTGACCAACTTGATGATGCGTTCAAGTTGTATCGCTGTCATACAATTATGAACTGCACAAAAGCTTGTCCCAAGGGACTGAATCCGGCCAAATCAATAGCCCAAATTAAGCAAGCGATTC
>JAPOUQ010000022.1 GCA_026708585.1 Gammaproteobacteria bacterium | reverse complement strand
CAAAAATGATAGGTTGTGTTGCCGACCTATGAGGGTGCTATTGAATAAAATCAATGACTTGATTTTTCAATAATGGCCCACTTGCGAAAGAAAGGCTAAAGGCGGGAACGATTTTCCGCGTCGAAGGAATAGATCGCGGCCAGATGAATCACTGGTATCTGGTGAGTCTTGACGGTCGCCAAGGCTGGATCAACAGCATCGCTCTGATACCCAAAGTGAAGCACGTTGCGGGAGTTGAAGAACATGAACAAAGAGCGGCCGATATCCACGAGAATTTGATGGCCAATGTCTTCGGGTCATGCCTTGACTACGCATATAATAAACTGGTCAAGAGTCGTGGTTCGGACAGCGTTGTTGCGAGGCTGGCAATGTTTGAGAGCGTCCATCCGCAGTTGAAGGAAATTACATTGGAGTTAGCAGCAACACTCGATTTGAGTGCATTACCCGAAAGTGAGATTGAACAGTTTTACCAGATGAGTTTGACCAACTGTAAATCGGGCGTGAACCCCCCATAATGAACATGCCGATGGTCAACAAATAGAAGATCCGAAAGGTAGAGATCGTCCAGTCGGACTATCAACCGATCAAGATGAGTTTATCCCAACAAAGGTACAAAGTGCGACATAGAATTTAGGATTTCGCTGAGAATCGTGTAATTGGAATTACCATCAACCAAAAGGATCTCTTTTAAGCGCTCAATTTGAATTCTCACTCAAGTATTTTGATATCAGTTTATTCACAGGTTCGCAATAGTGAAACAGTATTCTATAACAGACTTGAGATCTGGATTTTTTACACATCAGGATTGGCCTAATTTGTTTACGATTTTTTGATTTTCTAGCAAGTGCTACGTACCAAAATGACATGTAAGGCGCGTGGGCCATGCGCACCATAGACAATTGTCTGCTCTATATCAGCTGTTTTTGAAGGGCCCGTAATGAGATTAATCGTCCGAGGATGTTCGCCGATTAATGGCCATAAATTCTCCATACAGTCGACCAACTTCGATTGCTTAAGAACAGCAATATTGAATTCGGGAAGAAAGTGATGATTAATCGGAGATTGTTTGGATGAAACCATGACCAAAGTACCGGTCTCGGCAATTCCAGCAAAAGCCATGGTAACTGAACTTCGATCTTTACGATTCGCAACTCGAAATTCAACTTTCAACCCTTTCCAGTTAATAGAGGTTAACTCCGGGCTAGGCGATATCACAACTTCTGGGGAAACAGATTGACCAACCAGATAACGATGAGCAGCCAGAGGTACATCTTGGAGAGAGTCGACTCCCTCAAATGTACCTTGCACCCGCGTATGCATAAGGGAAAACTGCTGAATCAGATCTTTGGATAATGGGGTTCGATACCGAGGATGGAGTGCACTCGGAGGTGAATCAGACAGGGGGGACTGCGCGGTTCGGTTCAGAGCTCTCCGAATATTGTTCAGTACTTTTTCTCGGGAATCACTCACTACGTTTTCGCTTTTTCCATTGGCCCTGAAATGTGGCGGTAGACGGTACTGGAAAGTCTCGAGTTGAGGTCCATGCACCAAGCATTGGAATATGCTTAAATGATCCACGTCGAAAAACCAATAGTAGCCTTGCTAGCACATTTAATTTTCGAACATACAAACTCGTCATCAAAAAATAAAGCCGGGGATTTCTCGCCACTTGTGCCCAAACCCACATACCCCAGCGTTGGAAACGTTTGGACTCACCCATTTCGACAAGATTATTACGGTGTTTGCGTAATAAATCTGGAAGTGGAATCATCACGGGACAGACAGTCTTACATCGACCATTCAAGGTACAGGCATAAGGTAAATCCGGGGCATTTTTCTGACCCACCATTAGCGGAGTTAAGACCGATCCCATCGGACCCGGATAGACCCATCCATATGCGTGACCGCCGATATTGGTATAAACCGGGCAATGATTCATACAGGCCCCACATTTGATACAGCGCAGAATGTCTTGGAATTGGGTACCCAAAATTTCGCTTCGTCCATTGTCAACCAGAACCACATGAAATTCTTCAGGTCCATCAAGATCATCAATGCGTTTAGGACCATTAAATAATGTGGTATAAACGCTCATGATCTGACCGGTTGCACTTCGACCCAGCAATCTGAGAAATCCGCCTAGTGCCTGCATATCCGGTATGACCTTTTCGATACTGGTAACCACGATATGGATTTTTGGCAAGTTAGCTGTGAGATCTCCATTTCCTTCATTGGTAATCAACGCAATAGAACCGGTATCAGCAATTAGAAAATTTCCACCAGTAATTCCGACATCCGCTGTGCAAAAGTGATCGCGGAGTACCTGTCTAGCCTGATTTACGATATCTAGACGTTCAACCACTCTGGGATATCCGGCTTCACGATGGTATTCATCAAAAAGATCAGTTACAGCCTGTTTGGTTTTATGAACAGCTGGAGCAATAATGTGACTTGGGGTTTCGTTGGCAAGCTGAATGATATATTCGCCGAGATCTGTTTCTATAACCTGAAAATCGGCAGCTTCCAATCCGGCATTGAGGGCAAACTCCTCTGAGACCATCGATTTCCCCTTGGTAATCTTTTTGATCTCAGGGCGCTTGCAAATATCTACAACAATCCGATTAACCTCTTCGCCATTACTAGCCCAGTGAACTTGCCCACCTGAAGCCTGAACATTACTTTCAAATTTTGTAAGATAGTAATCTAAATGAGCTAGAACATGATTCTTGGTATCCCTTGCAAACTCACGATATTCCTGAAAGTTATCGAGTTCTTCAACCACGAGTTTACGGGTATCGACAAACCCACCTTCCGCTCGGCCCATTGCCACACGAAGATCTGCATCGAGCAAAGCTTTTTTGGCTGTTTTTCGAAAGTTTTTGGATTGAACCTGCATGTTATTCTTGATAGCCGATTGCGGGACCTGGGACAGTCTCAGTCAGGAGTTCGGCATAGTGGTAGACTCGGGTTTTACTGCCCACACGCCTCAATCGGCCTGCAATATTCATTAAGCATCCTAGATCACCGCCCAATAGCACATCTGCTTCGACATGTTCAATACCTTCAATCTTGTTATCGACCATGCGTGTTGAAATTTCTGGGTACTTCACACAAAACAACCCCCCAAAACCACAACATACTTCCGAGTTTGATATTTCACTGATGTCAATGCCCAGACGGTCCCTTAATAGTTTTCTAGGTTGTGAACGGATCCCAAGTTCGCGCAAACCCGAACAGGAATCGTGATAAGTAATTCGTACGGGTTGTTTATCAAATAACGGTTTCTTTTCTAGATTAACCTGAATAAAATCGACCAGAAAAGTCGACAGTTCATAGGTTTTTTGCGCGAATTTCATACATTGTTCATACTCAGAAGTTCCCTCCCTGAACAGTCTAGGGTAATGTTCCTTGATGGTTGCTACACAAGAACCTGATGAACCAACCACATACCGATAAGGCTCAAAAATACGAATCATATTTTCAGCCAGCATTCGAGTTTTATCTTCTTCTCCCGCATTGTAAGCCGGTTGCCCGCAACAAGTCTGTGCGGGCACATCAACCCGATAACCGAGTTTTTCAATCAACTCAACCGTAGCATGAGCAATCTGTGGTCTGAACAGGTCAGATAGACAGGTCACGAGAAGTGCTATCTGTTCGTTTTTTTTGGGCTTGCTTTCTCCATTCATATTAAATTGGATGTTGTCATTTGCATTCGATCAAAATAATGCTGGGCTGCATCATGAACTGCTTGCAAATCAAACTCTTGATTTTCTTTCATACCCGCTTCAACAATATCTCGTGAAACATTGACAATCAAGCCATTCCCTTGTTCGGTCAACCCATGTTCTAAAGCTGCCCTTAGATTACCACCCTGAGCCCCGATCCCCGGCACTAAAAACAACATATCTCCGACTATTTTCCTGACCCTGGATAAAGCTTTAGGGTGTGTTGCACCCATCACTAAGGCAATATTGCCATTTTCATTCCATTGATTGGCAGCAAGATATGCAACATGCTCAAATAACATCCTGTCTCCGCATCTTAGTTCCTGTATTTGAGCACTACCCGGATTTGAAGTCCGGCATAAGATAATCACTCCGTGATCGGAGTAGTCTGTGAATACTTGTATAGAATCACCGCCAAGATAGGGATTGATTGTCAATGCATCAGCGCCATATCTGATAAATGCTTCTTTTGCATATTCTGTTGCTGTAGAACCAATATCTCCCCTTTTTGAGTCAAGGATAATAGGAATTTCAGAATATTTTGACTGAACATAATTGATAGCATGCTCTAGGTCTTCCTCCACGCCCTGACTACCAAAGAATGCAAATTGAAATTTGAATGCACAGGCAAATTCGGCTGTTGCATCAATAATATCTTTGCAGAAATCAAAATATGGTTGCTTCGATTTGGGATAATTTTTTTTCAAATTGTATCTTGAATAAGGATCAAGACCAATACATAGGAGAGATCGGGTTGATTGGAATCTGACATTTAGTTTTTCATAAAACTTAACCATGGAACTACTCAGCTTCCAATCTCTTTATCACTGGTTAACAATAATATAACTATACTAATATGGTTAAGCGAGAATCTACAGTTATTACTTATGCCCTTTCTCTTAGTATCGGAATTAGGACTGGTTGACCAGGAACTAGGTCTTTGCGTAATAAATCTGGATTTAACCGATAAAACAAGCTTACCGGAAAACCTACTTCAGTAGCTAGTTTCCACACCGTATCACCTCTATTCACGACATGATTACGAATTTCAACTAACCGATAATTTTCCTTTAATTCTTCATTCAGGATTTGATGGAATTCAAGCCTTTTTCGCTCGAAACGACTGATTTGTTCGACTGAGTCGATTGGCAGTCTGATCTTGCGCCCGATACTCAATGAAGCCTTGACACTCATCGAATTCAATTTCCGAACTGGACCTGCATAGCCAATGCCCAACCAGTCTGCATAGTGACCCAGTGTCTCCTCGGCCATAGCAATAATCGAATAAACAGGTGAACTGCCGGTTTGTGAAACACGAACAGATAAGTCAGGTATGGTGTCCAACAGATTATCCAACTCGGGCCTTGCGACTCCTGTAAGGATATCTGCCTGCTTTGATTCTGATTCAGTTATCGCTTTATCTAACTGCGCAAGTTCAGTCACTGTTTCATTGGTTTGAGGAGCTTCAAATCCAGGGATTCTGATTCTCTGCCCCGGAAATATTGTCGCTTTTTGGTTTAAATTATTCAACCGAATAAGTTCGTTACAGTTAACATTAAACCGCTTGGCAATCCGGCAGGCTGAATCTCCCTTAACGACCAAATACCGATTACCTTCATCTAGTCTAGCAAGTTCCCTTTTTTCATTACCAGTACTCGGAATCTTCAATCTCTGACCAGCCCGAATTATCGCTTTACGCCCCAGATTATTTAATCGAATCAACTCGCGACAACTGACAGAGTATTTTCTCGCAATATCGCAAGCGGTATCACCCTTTGCAACACGATGGGTCTGTTGATTTCGACTCAATGAGGTGCGCTGGATTACGGTTCTTTCGGCTCCAGTAGAATCGGATTGATTGAGAGCAAATAGCCCGCCTGGGATAATCAGTTTCTGCCCGACTCGAATGAGCGCACGTTTACCGAGCTGGTTTGCTGAAATTAGTTCTCGACAGTTGATCTGTAATGCCCTTGCAATACCGCAAGCAGTATCCCCTTTTCGAACGACATAGGATCCTGATTCTGCTATCGGATTTTCTCGAGGCAATGATTTTAAGTGGGCAATTTGATTGCGATATTCATCATCGCGGTAGGGAAGCTTGAGTTTATATCCCGATGGAACCATTCTCCAACCATTCCAGATAAATCGAGTCAATCCAAGATTAATCGGCCTCAAGTCTTGCTCAGAAAAGCCGAATACCTGTTTTATCCGATCAATCGATGTGGGATTGTTTAACACTACAGTAAATACTTGCACGGGCTTGGGAGCTAACTCCTTGCCAAAATACTGCTCCGCATTCTTAACGACATGACGGGCGGCCAAAAAACTTGCATAGAAATTCTTGACTGCAGTTCGGAATGATGGAGAGCGATACTTTTCCAGTACTTGCATGTAGTCAGGATTGACTTTTTTGATTGCTCGGCGCATGCCGTTTACACCATAGTTATAGGAGGTAATAACAAAGGGGCTAATCTCACTGCTGTGAACAGATGGATCAATCCTGCGGGCAAGCTTGGTCAAAGATGCTCTCGATTCAGTCAAATATCGGGCTGCTCCGTGGGTAGCTGCCTCAGGATCAAGTCGTTCATCGATCGTTGCATCGAGTTGCAATCCAAGTGTTCTGGCTGTACTAGGCATAATCTGCCACATACCCGCTGCACCGGCTTTTGAATAAGCCCGTGGATTGTAAGTGGATTCAACGAAAGGCAGATATCGAATGTCGGGATGAAGATTGTATTGCGCCAGAATATTATCAACCATATAGCTATAACGATTGAAACGTTCAAGTCCCTTAATGAAGCTATCTCGGATACCGGACTGACATCGAATTTTTTCCGATTTTTTCCGCAACTGATTTGGATTCTTACTCGGAAACAGGCTTGCCAAATGCTCTTCCTCTTGAGTAAGCTTGGCTGAGGATTCTAGCTTTTTGGCTGTGTTATAAAGGGCCGTCTTCAGTCGTTTTCTCTCCTTGTTCAAGCTAGACTTAACAGAGTTGCTACACCCTCTACCTGTATCGACTACCGAATAGACGCGCTCAGGAACATCAGGATCATGAAAAACCGCATCGGTTTTCCCCCATTTATGAAATACATGAGCCCAGAAAATTACTCGCCCTTGTAGTGCTTTTGGACAAGGAAAATCCTCACTACAGTACAACTGTGTGTTATCAAGAAAATGATGTGCATGGGCACTGTTTGGTACCACTATGGCCACAGCACTCAGAAGCAACAGAGCAAAAACAGGGTAAAGAATCTTCCTCACTTATCAAATCAACCGATTGGGATATTAATCGTAAGCTATTTTATACGAACACACAGAGCGATTCATATTTATAAGCAATATGGCTTTGAACTGGAGAAGAGAAACAACTTGTTTTGTTAAGTGATGTAATAAATTGATGGGCTTTATTGTTACAATCCATTGTGAAATGCTTTGGATGAAGCATAGAATTTTAATTGCTTTTGGTGCTTAGAAATACCCATCACAACAAATTGAAGATAACAATTTAAGAACGAATTTCACTATGACTGTCATCGCGGAAAATGATTTGATTGAAAGCGTCGCTAGCGCTCTTCAATACATATCTTACTACCACTCGCGGGATTTTATTCAAGCTATGCACCGTGCATGGCTGCATGAAGAATCGGAGAGCGCAAAGAGTGCTATTTCTCAAATTCTTGTTAATTCACGAATGTCTGCCGAAGGTAAACGCCCGATTTGCCAGGATACTGGAATTGTCGTGATCTTTGTTAAAGTCGGAATGTCTGTTCAGTGGAAGTCGGATCAATCTTTGAACAAAATGATTAATGAAGGTGTTAGAAAAGCGTATTTGGATTCCTCGAATCCTCTTCGCGCATCCATTGTCTCGCCTCCTATTGGAGAGAGAAAAAACACTTTGGATAACACTCCTGCGGTGATTCATGTCGAAATGGTTGAAGGTGATACAGTTGATATTACTGTCTCAGCTAAAGGTGGTGGTTCGGAAAATAAAAGCCGCTTTGCAATACTCAATCCTAGCGACGATTTGGTCGATTGGGTGCTGAAGACAGTGCCTGGCATGGGCGCTGGTTGGTGTCCTCCAGGCGTTCTCGGTATTGGCATTGGAGGCAGTTCTGAAAAAGCCATGCTTCTCGCTAAGGAATCGCTCATGGAGCCAATTAATATTGATAAACTGACTGAGCGAGGACCGCAAAATTACGCAGAAGAATTACGTCTTGAGATTTATAAAAAAGTAAACCGTCTGGGAATTGGTGCGCAGGGACTTGGGGGGGTTACCACAGTTCTGGATGTCAAAATCCGCGAATACCCCACTCATGCAGCATCACTTCCAATTGCTATGATACCCAACTGTGCGGCAACTCGACATGCCCATTTTACCCTTGATGGTTCTGGCCCAGCGTTCCTTGATCCCCCAAAACTTTCGGATTGGCCCGAAATTACTCTCAAAACTTCTGACCAAACTCTTTCAGTTAACCTTGATAGCCTAACTCGAGAAGAAATTCGCTCATGGAAACCCGGTCAGACATTATTACTATCCGGCAAATTACTTACGGGTCGTGATGCAGCCCATAAGCGGATCGCTGAGTATTATGAACAAGGACGATCTTTACCCAACGGCCTAGATTTCACGGGCCGCTTCATTTACTACGTAGGGCCAGTCGATGCAGTTGGTGAAGAGGCAGTTGGACCAGCTGGACCAACTACAGCGACACGTATGGATAAATTTACCGATATGATGCTTGAAAAAGCCGGTGTCTTTGGAATGATTGGTAAAGCGGAACGTGGACCGAATACAGTCGAAAAATTAAGTCAATATGGTAGCGTTTACCTGATCGCAGTTGGCGGTGCTGCCTATCTGGTATCAAAGGCAATTAAGTCATCTCGGATTCTGGCTTTTGAAGATCTCGGCATGGAAGCGATTCATGAGTTTGAGGTGGAGGAGATGCCGGTAACGGTAGCGGTGGATAGTCGGGGTGAAGCGGTTCACAAAACCGGGCCAGAAATTTGGGCAAAACGCATGAGTCAAAGGGTAGAGACCCCCTCATTATAGAAAGTAATGGGAATCCCTCTTACAAAATGCTTAATTACGAATAGAGCCAATTCAGCATAAAGATAAGAACTGCAAGAAAGATTGCAGTCATAATACCTCCCGCACGAAGAAAATCAACAACCCGGTAGCCACCGGGACCCATGATCAATGCATTGACTTGGTGCGTTGGTATTAAGAAGGAATTAGAAGTTGCCAAAGCGACGGTCAGCGCAAATATAGTGGGGTTTCCTCCCACCCCCAGAGCAATATTGATGGCAAGAGGGACTAGTAACACGGTCGCGCCTACATTCGACATAACAAGAGTAAATAAGGTTGCCATAACTGCCAAAATAAGCTGTAACGACCAAAATGGTGCATCATGGAAATAAAACAGGACTTCATTTGCAATCCATGCGGCTGTCCCACTATTTTCTACAGCAATTCCAAGCGGTATCAAACTCGCCAACAAGAAGACCGATTGCCATCCGATCGAGTTATAGGCCTCTTCAATATTGATCACTCTAGTTAGAATCATGCCAACCGCACCAGTCATCAATGCTGCTGACAGTCGAATGTCAGTGAATATAACTAGGAACAGAGTGAGAGCGAAACAAGATAAAGCATACATTAATTTGTCCGGTCTCTCGTCCTTGCGTGGAAAATCAGTCACTACCACAAAATCATTCTTCGCATCAGCAATAGTACCTAAATCATCCCACTTGACATGCAAAACCAGCGTATCACCTGCTTTTAGTTCCAGATCTGCAAGACCTCTATCAATCACCTCATCCACACGAAAAACAGAGAGTACAGTAGCCCCATAAAGATTTCGAAGACCAACATCCTTAATTGACCTTCCAATTAAGGATGAATGAGGTGGTATAACTGCTTCTGCGATTCCAGCATTGCCTGGGCTCAATACCTCGGCAAACACCTTCATTTCATTTTTAACCTGTAGGGCATACTCATTCGCAAATTCATTGACCGCATCGCGTCGTCCCATAATTGCCATTTCGCTTCCAACCCAAAACTCAGTGTCACCCCGAGGTGCAACGGTCATCTCGTTACCCGAGCGGATTGCGACAATCCAACCCGCTCTTCCTGCTGCATCGATTTCTCGTAATTTATGTGCAACCAAGGGACTCTCATTGGTTACAATACACTCGTATACCTCGCCATCAATCCCATAACTCTCACGGAAATAGCGCAACATGTTTCCAGATTCTGCTGGCTTGTCCTTGACTACCGGTAGAACAAAACGACCCAAAACGAGAAAATAAAAAATCCCCATCAATAAAAGAGCGATACCGATCGGGGTGACCGCAAACAACCCTAATTGCTCGATTTCGGTTCGGTTCGGTGCTGCCTCGTTCGCATTAATGATAAGGTCATTCAAAAGAATCAGTGGACTTGAACCGACCATGGTTATGGTTCCACCTAGGATTGCACAAAACCCCATGGGCATCAGCAGTCTTGAAATTGACAAATTGCCGCGCCTGGCTATTCGGTTAACAACGGGTAGAAATAGAGCAGCTGCTCCAATATTCTGCAGAAAACTTGAGATAATTCCGACGGATCCCGAAACAATGGTAATCACTCGCCCCTCGGTACTACCACCTAATCTTAAAATGGTATTCGCGAGCTTACTCATAAGCCCAGTTCGATCCAAACCCGCACCAATAATCATCACAGCAATAATTGAAATGACCGCATTACTGGAATACCCGCTGAAAAGCTGCTCAGCATCGACTAGACCATCATATCCCGGAATAAGCGAAGTTAGACCGATCAGCACCATCACTGATATAGCAGCAACATCAACTCTCACCACCTCAAATGCAAAAAGGCAAATCGTAAACATTAGAATGGACAGCACTCCGATAATCTCGAATGTTAACGGCAGATGTTCGGGCACTTTCCTGCTTATCCTTTATGGCGAGGTCGTTCAATGAATTGCCATCACATAGAACCTACTGATATCCAGATTATGTTCGCTGAGAAAATGGCAATACGAGGTATGGTCTAGAGAAACAAATGACTATTTGTGAATTGAACCTTCAAAAATTATATTCCGGTATGTTATTGTAAACTATAATTAACATTTACATTTACAGTTTTTTTATTTTAGCTATTTATGAATAATCAATAGAAAGGCCCAGCCTTAGACCGACGAGTCATATTTTTGCTTGACCATCGGGCTAGTCCTCAAATTGGATATTGCAATCGAAAAACTCGTGTTTATGAACTCAATATTTAAGATTACGGAAAATCAAGATACCAAGTACTGGATCATCATGAGTGAATGGTCTAATCACGAATTGGAACCATACTTATTGCAACCGGTTTAATTGCATAGGGCATATCATCAGCAATCGCTAGAATAAATGGATTTAGTATCGTCTATGTTTCAATCGATGATAAGCCGCCTGAGCCTATCTGATTTACAGCTCAGAAATCAACATTCCACAGGTCATTGAACCAGAACCTAGGAACATCCATTATGGACATTCCAATAATTCTCGCTCAGTGCTGGATAAATTTAACTAAGAACTATAGCTTAGCTACTAAGTGTGATACGTCATATCTTGATTCGTTTGCAAATGTACAGTGAAAAAGGGGAGATGACCTGATCATCATGAAAATTTTGCTTATCACCTTGATTACTCGGGGGTTTAGTTTCTTGCCTCTTCCGGTTTGTTCCTTGTTAGGCAAACTGTTAGGTTATCTTGTCTATCGGTATTTTCCTACACGAAGAAAAATTACACAGCGCAATATTTCCGCGTGCTTTCCAGATCGGTCTGAGCGGGAAGTCGAGCAACTTTCAATCGCACACTTTCAACATATGCTGATCGGTATTATGACGCTTTCTATTGCCTGGTGGGCATCAGAACGCCGCCTTAACAAACTCGTTATGATTAATAATATTAGATACTTCGAAAGACACTTAAAGCAAGGAAAAAATATTATCTTGCTTGCACCACATTTCACAAATCTTGAAATTCTTGGCATCTGGTTATTCACACGCCATAAGATGTCTGCCGTCTATAAACCAAACAGAAATGAACAAATTGATGACTTTATACGCAAACGTCGTAGTCGATTCAAGGGGAAATTATATAAACATACAAGTATACAAAAAGATTTAATCAAGGATTTACGGCGAGGCATACCGTTGTTTTACTTACCTGATCAAGACTCTGGGGGCTGGGGGGTATTTGCTCCTTTTTTTAACATACCCACGGCAACATTCGGGTCACTCGGTCGATTAGCAAAGATGTCACAGGCAGTGGTAATACCCTGTATCGCTACTTTCCCAGAATCCGGAGGAAGAATCGAAATCATATTTGACAAACCGATGCAGGATTTTCCAACCGGGAACGCAGTCAAAGATGCGACATCAATGAACCGAGTGATCGAAAAACTGATTGATATAGCACCAGAACAATACTTTTGGTCGCATAAGCGATTCAAGACCCGTCCTGAAGGAGAGAAGCCCTTTTATCACTGAAGAGTATGAATAGGTCATCATCTTACCCAATGTTTCATCGAATGATATAGATTGAAAATGTGAACAGAATTGTTTTCTGGATAGTTACTGGTCTCATCAATTACATTGCAATTGATCAAGTATCACCGCCATCGAGTGTGTCGCTCATCTCACTATGAGAAACTTACGGAAAGCCAAAAGAGAGCATGTGACCAATTCGCAAAGCCACCTATTTCTTCGCAAACAGAAATTCTGGTAGCCAGAGTGCTATCTCTGGAAATACGGTAATGATTGCTGCACCTAGACACATAATGATAAAAAAGGGAGCAGCATAGAGGGCAACCCGCATTATGGGGGTGTCAGTCAATCCTTGAATAATAAATAGATTAAATCCAATGGGAGGTGTTATTTGAGCGAGCTCCACCATGATCACTAGAAAAATGCCAAACCATATTGGATCAAAGCCGGAGGCTACGATCAATGGTAGGGTAATCGGCAGGCTCATCACGGTGATGGATATACCCTCCAAAAACATCCCAAGAATCACATAAAAAATCGCTAGGATCGTAATTAACTGAAAAGGGCTAAGGTCAAGTGCACCAATGGCAGTCGCAACATCTTGAGGTACATGAAGAAAACCCATTGCTGTCGACAAAAAACTCGCCGCGATCAGAATAATTCCAATCATACAACCCGTTTGAACCGAAGAAATCAGGCTACCGAAAAACATGTCAATTCGAAACTGTCCAGTGAGAACGGACAGAAGCAGGGTTGTCATCACCCCTACTGCGGCCGCTTCTGAAGGCGTGGCAATCCCGCTATATATTGACCCAAGAACGACGAAAATCAGAATCGCTATTGGTAGGAGATTCCAAAGTCCAATGACCATTTCTCGCCAACCAGGCCGTATATCATCGGCTGGGACCATTTCCGGTCTGATGATGCAAACTGTGCCCACATACACGGCATAAAGCCCAGCAAGCATCAGACCCGGTAGAACACCAGCAGCAAACAGTCGTGCAATGGAAACTTCGGCCAGAACACCATAGACAATCATCACGATTGAAGGCGGAATCAGAAGACCCAGACTTCCCGCCCCTGCCAGAGAACCATAAGTCAATGATCGTGCGTAATTGCGTTTGCCAAGTTCGGTCATGGTAATCTTTCCGACAGATGCGGTTGTTGCGGCGCTTGAACCGCTTACAGCAGCAAACAGGGCTGAACCTGCAATGTTGGTATGTAGTAGGCGGCCTGGCAAGTAATAGGTAAGTGGTGCCAAGCCTCGGAAAAGTCGATCTGCGATATCGGTGCGTAACATAATTTCGCCCATCCAGATGAACATTGGAATTGCGGATAACTCCCAAGCGGTCGCACTTCGGATAATGAGTGGTGAAATGATTGTGCCGATGCGATGCAGATCCATGTCGGCCATAAAGACCAGTGCGGTTGTACTAACCAAGAGCAGCCCTGCGAATACCCAGATACCAAGACCAAGGTAGAAAATAATCAAAAGCAGAACGACAAAAGCAACAACCAGACTTTCCACGAGTTGCTAACCCGAATGCGAGATCTTTTTTGGGACGCCGTCACGAATGGTTAGCACTAGACTTGACAGGAGCTGGCTCATGAACAGAACCAGTCCCAACAGGATCAAACTATCGATAATCCAGATCGGCGTCTCAGTAAGTGTTGGACTAACCGTACCGCGCTCCCAATCACGAGCCAGAGTGCGAAATACATAGCGAGCCAAAAAAACAGTCATCGCAAAAGTCATTACGATGCAGAGGACCTCTACAAGGACTGCAAACTTCCCTCGCACGAAAGATTGCAAAATTGTAACTCGGACATGCTTTTGGTTGCGAAATGTAAAGGCAAGGGAAAGAAACGTCATCGCACCGATGGCATATCCCACAAACTCATCTACTGAGTGTGTCGACAAATCAAAAAAACTACGAGCAATGATCTCTATGGTGATATGAACCACCACATATATTAGAAGTAGGCATGAGACCCATATCGCCGCAGTGCCCAGCGTATTATTCAGGCGAACTAGACGATCAATGATCAAGAGTGAATGTTCTAAAAAAGCGCATGGGAATCGGGAACTACATATAGAAAATAGCCCCGATTCCCCGACTAGCCCGACTTAGTTCGCCTTTGCAGTGCGGTAATCATCAAGAATTTTCTGCCCTGCTCCACCAACCTTTCCGATCCAGTCTGCATATACTTCTTCTCCAGCAGCGGAGAGAGCTGCAAGAAAATCACTTGGAACCGGTTCGACTACAGTAATGCCATTGGCCCTCATTTGCTTGTAGTTCTCAGCAACTCGGTTTGTTAACGCTCCCCAAGCAGCATCGCTGGCAGCTTGTGCAGCAGTCATAAGAGCTGTTCGCTGATCATCGGTCAATCCATCCCAAGCATCTTTGTTAACATGAGTCATGTTCAATGACATTGAATAGTTGACTGCTGAGAAATGAGTTAAGTTCTGATCCCAAAATTTTGCATTTGATCCTCCCTCTGCTGAAGTCAATACAGCATCAATTCCACCTGTTGCAAGTTGTGGTACTACGTCAGCCCAACTCATCTGAATAGCTGCAGCACCTGCACCCTGCAGGGTTGCTGTACCAGAAGCGTCCCATGCACGAATTTTGAGGCCCATGAGAGCTTCGGTAGAATCCACTGCCTTCTTTGCCCAGATACCTGCTGGGGGCCATGGTGATGCATAAAGCAAGACCTGATTATTTCGAGCAAAAACCTCTTCATAGGCTGGCTTCGCAGTCTCCCAGAGAAGATTTGCCTCCTCTACACTGCCAACAAGAAACGGTAATGAGGAAAGCAGGAACATTGGTTCAATTCCAGCAACCTGACCCATTGAGGTGTTCGCAATTGGTAAGGCACCATCAGCAACAGCATCAAAATGCTCCTTGGACTTATAACCAATAGAGCCTCCAAAGTGATTGGTAATCTCGATAGACCCACCTGAGGCCTGCGCTACAGTATCTGTAAACACCTTCTGCGCCTGTCCGTGAATGGATGTATCTTGATATTCATTTGCCATATCCCATTTCACCGTATCGGCAAATGCGATACTCATTACCATAGTCATGAAGAAAGTGGTTACTATCTTATTTATGGTTTTCATAGTTTTACCTCCCTAAGAGTATATTTTCAATAACAGACCAAAACAAACTGATCAAAAACTCTCTTGCATGAATTTGACCAAGACTATCTCAGCCTTTAGTTTCTTATGCATTAACTGGTTTGGGAAAATTATAGCATAGCCATTTACTTTACTTACTTATCAATTCCTACTCTCTGAATATCCCGAACGATTTACAGGCAGGTCAAGTTTGATAGATCCAATATTCATTAAAGAGTAACAAGAAGAGTGTTAAAATATTACCTCACTCAAATATATTGGATTTATCAGCATGATCGAAATAGAAACTCACGATCTCCAACAAAAGGACAACCAGTTTATTCATCCTTGGGAAGAGTTAAATCAACTGGACCAAAACTCCAGAACGGTAATCACAAGTGGAAAAGGAGTTTATATAAAAGACTCAGATGGCAACCAATTGCTGGATGCGCCAGCCGGAATGTGGTGTGTCAATATTGGCCATTATCGTAAGGAGATGGCTGATGCTATAGCAGAGCAAGTGATGACATTGACATATTCTAGCCCTTGGAGTCTGACCAACAGCCCAGCTGCTATTCTCGCTCGCAAATTGAGTGAACTTTCCCCTGGAGATCTCAATCATGTTTTCTTTGCTACATGCGGTTCAACCGCAGTGGATTCTGCTCTCAGATTTGTATTGTTTCGAAATAGCGCTCTGGGCAACCCGGAAAAGAAACACATCATCTCTCGAAAAAATGCCTATCATGGAAGCACTTATTTATCTGCTTCAGCATCAGGCAAATGGAGCGACAAGATCAATCTGGAATATAAGGATGATACTTTTCATCATATTTCAGACCCCAATCTACTCAGCAAGCCCGACGGAATGAGTGATTCAGATTATTGCAATAAGTTAGCAGATGAACTAGAACAAAAAATTCTTGAAATTGGCTCTGATCAAGTCGCAGCCTTCATTGCTGAACCGGTGCTTGCCTCAGGTGGTGTTCTTCTGGCGCCAAAAGGGTATCATGCTGCGTGCCTGGAAATTTGCAGAAAACATGATGTTGTGTATATTTCAGATGAAGTAGTCACGGCATTTGGACGACTAGGTTACTATTTTGCTTCGGAAAAAGTTTTCAATATTATTCCAGATATCATCACTTGTGCAAAAGGAATCACCTCTGGATATGTCCCCCTTGGCGCTTTCCTAGTTTCCGATAGACTACTTTCTACCTTGGCAGAAAAAAGCCCTGATGCTGTGTTCTCAAACGGATTCACATATTCTGGACATCCAGTTGCGTGTGCGGCTGCTCTCAAGAATATCGAAATCATTGAGCGTGAGGAAATTCTCGAACATGTAAGATCTATAGAACCATATTTTCAACAAAGGCTCAAGGAGTTAAAGGATCTCCCCTTAGTTAGAGATGTTCGCGGCATAGGTTTGATGGCTTGTATTGAGTGTATGGACTGCAGCAAGAATGGAGAGCTTTTGGCCGATAGTTATAAACTTGCAGAACACATTGATCGAAACTGTCAATCTCTTGGACTGTTGGTTCGACCAATCTACAACATGTGTGTGATGTCTCCACCCTTGATCATCAACCATGAACAGATTGATGAAATGGTTCATAAGCTTCGTCTCGGTATCGAATTAACCATTTCTGAGTTGGAATAACCTATCACCATCAATACAGCGTTATGAAGTGAGGTCAAAATAGCCGATCGTTTTGAGCATCTGATCTACGGGGTGTTTACCGCTCAAAAAGGAACCATGGGTGGTATTGATAAAATTGATCAGCAGGTTTTGCCAACTTTTTTCGCATCTCTTGATCGTTCGGTTTTAGAGAAGAATAGCGCCGCCGATAAATAGACCATTTCCATATGTACTAACCTTAAAGTCGTGAAATTCTCTTAGAATCGAAGTGCCAAAAATTCAAACTAGAGTTAATTCGAGACAGTCCGAAGAAGCCGATATGTACTGTTTTCAAACCTCCAAACATAGCATCCTGCTGTGCATGAAAAAACAATCGGTTCGAAATAGTCGCATAGCTATTGTATGAAAACTTCATCCTGTTAAAAGGGAATATCCTCAGGAGGCTTGAGTCCGAAGGTGCTCGAATCAAAGTCGAAAAAATGGCTAATACGAATCACCAACAGTCCAAACGTCAAAGGCGATATGCCTGAACCCTAAATTTAGATGTCTTTATTGAAGTACCGATACCAACTACTCCAGCTCGAATCCTAACAATAGGATAGTCTATGGAATTTTTCATTTTACGCTCCATTTGCCAATATTGGCATCTGTGAAGGGTGAAATCATTTTTTGAAAATGACAATAAGCTTGAGATGTGAAATAATCATCTTGAATTGAACAAAACTATACAACTTATTTTTTGGCATGTTCATAAATTTCCGATTGATCGCATTAGGGGCTGCTGCTTTGGCTGCTGGAATTTACCTTCAGTTATTCGGATTCAACCTTCCGGTACGCTATGCTGACAAAGCACCTGAAATCGAGAATTTTTTCTGGCCAGATCAAAAGGCTTTATCCGAATTCCAAATGGTAAGTACTGATGGCTCCCCGTTCGGAATTGAGAATCTAGATTCGAAATGGAATTTTGTATTTTTTGGGTATACCCATTGCCCGGATATCTGCCCGATTACCATGAATCTATTGCGAGAGTCACGAGACTTGCTGCAAGAAAAAATTTCAATTGATACCGACTCATTCAATTTTCTATTTGTATCGGTTGATGGTGAGAGGGACACACCCGAACATTTACGTCGATATATTGAATACTACGGCAACAATTTTATTGCAGCAACGGGTAATAAAGACCAAGTTGATTCGCTAACTGGCCAACTTGGAGTTCCCTATTCTATTGATGAGCATAAGCCTGGTGATAGAAATTATCTGGTAGCCCATAGTGGTTCGATCTTCCTGATATCACCAGACAACAAGTTGGCATCCATTTATCATCCTCCGCATGACCGCGAGAAACTGGTCTCTCGTTTTCTTGAGATTCTGGAGTTTTATTCCAAAGCATCCTAATTAAGCTCTTCTTTCCTCGAAAAATGCCTTGATCATAGTGCTTGACTGATCTGTCAGAATTCCACCCTCAACCAGGCAGCGATGATTCATGAAGGGTGACTCAAGTAGGTTGAGTTGGCTTCCAGCGGCGCCATAACGTTGATCACGCGCGGCAAAAACAACTCGCTCTATTCGAGCATTCAATATGGCACCAGCACACATAATACAGGGTTCCAGCGTCACATATAGAGTACATCCATTCAAGCGGTAATTTCTGAGAGTTTTAGCTGCTGAGCGAATCGCTTGGATTTCAGCATGCGAAGTTGGATCCTGAGTCCGTATCAGGCAATTATAACCTTTGCCTATGATTTTGTTATTCTTGACGATTAAAGCACCAACCGGAACTTCACCTAAAGTTAGAGATTCCTTCGCCAGCGAAATTGCGGTTGACATGAATTCTATATCTTGCTTTCTTTGACTCATGATATATTCACCAGAACTACTTGGGTCATCCCGCCAATAGGCAGATCTTTAATATCAATCAACCGTTGACCTCTTCCAATATGCATGGTCTACCTTGTAAACACACCCTACCAGCAAAGCAAATCTAATTATACGATAGCGGTAATAATTCTGGTGAGTCCCTAGGCCGATAAGCCTATCATCACGAAGCCGAGTAGATGAGGGTCTTACCACGCCTCATCCCTCACAGACCCGAGCGTGCACGATTGATGCACTCGGTTCCTCATGGAACAGGTTTGCTCAGGTAGCATAGATCGAACGCACAACACGGGCTCGGGCTAGCGGATATTGGCTTATCAGTATACTCATTTTCCCCCAATTCAAGTATCCGTCACGGCTACGACGGGACAACGCTTTACACCAACCCCGTATAAGCTGATAACGAAACATCGAGAGTCTCTTCATATTACCAGTGATGCCATAGTAGACACAATGACCTCGAATCACTCGCGAGAGGTGTTCTTGTTGCTCAATGAGCTTGGAGTGGGGATGGATTAGGCTGTACCTATCTAGGAACAAGTTGCAAAAGACCGATTTTTGCCTGTAAGTCCCTTGGCAAGGGGTGTTGCAGGATGGTTTCATCAAAAATAAATTGGGAAAGTTCAGTTTAAACGATACTAAATGTATCGATTAGTAACGACACCGGCTTCGATTTTCGGTTTTTTCTCCCTAATCCTGAAATAGAAACGATTTTACCCGTTATGAGTCGGGATTCGAGCAGTTGAGCGGAAAATTGGTCCAGAATGGTCCGAGCGGCCGGATTGCGATCAAGAATGATTCTCATTCACTTCCCAGATCGTAGCGTGGTAGTGGGTTTTGGGCCTCAGAGCA
>JAPOUQ010000082.1 GCA_026708585.1 Gammaproteobacteria bacterium | reverse complement strand
CAACTCGTTATTTTCGAGATTTTTTGCTGCTGGGTTTTACTACAAGACCTTCATGGGTCCCAAAGTATTATTTGGTGGCAGTACTCGCTTCTGGATGTTTTGTGAGAAGTTGATTCGTCGGGCAGCTGGAATGGGTACAGCAGCACGTGAGCCCGATCCAGATTGTTATGATCATGCTCACGCGCATTGTGATGTTCTGGTGGTGGGGGGTGGTCCAGCTGGTTTGTCGGCAGCAACTGTGGCTGCTCGGGCCGGTCTAGATGTACGATTAGTTGAGCAGGATTTTGAGCTTGGTGGTGATCTATTGAACCAACCAAAATCTGCTGATCAATTGATCAAAAAGCTGTTTGAAGATGCTCAAAAACAGGGTGTCAAGATCATGACTAGAACTACCGCATTTGGACTTTATGATCATGGTGTGGTTGGCCTAGTTGAAAGGGTTAGTGATCATTTACCGAGTATCAATGCGAATCTACCGAGACAGTGTTTTTGGATCGTCAGAGCTAAATATGTCATTTTGGCGACCGGTGCAATCGAAAGGCAGATTGCTTTTGGAAACAATGATCGCCCTGGCGTGATGACTGCCTCAGCAGGACGTTGCTATCTTAATCGTTTTGGAATTCTACCGGGCAAACGAATTGTGATTGCCACCAACAATGACTCGGTATATCAGACAGCTGCTGAACTGGAAGAGTCAGGAGCGATAGTAAGCCTTATTGATGCTCGTGACAATGTCCGTTCTGAGTTGATTGGTCAACTAGGAGGAAGCAATATAAGTTTGCGTATACGTGCTGCTCCGCTTAGCGTCAAAGGTATGCGGTCTGTCAAAGCTTTGGAATATACAACCGCGACTTCAAAAGGTTGGGATCATGGTGGTGTTGAAGAGTGTGATTTATTGCTGATTTCTGGAGGGTGGTCTCCGGTTGTCAATTTACATTCTCATCTGGGATATAAACCGATTTGGAATCAGGAGCAGGCCTGCTTTGTTGCACCTGAAACAGGCAGTTCGGTCCTTATGGCCGGTAGTGCTGCTGCGATCTGGAATCTTGATGATTGCCTACTTTCTGGACAATCTATCGGAGCAAGAGTAGCCAAGCTCCTAGGATGTTCGGTGCGTCAGAAAAAACCTCCTTCGGCAGGTGGTTGGGGAAGTCCAATTACACCCATCTATGAAATAACAGTAAAAGATAGACATCTTAAGTCTATTGTTGATCCTCAACACGACGTTACAACTGACGATATTAGATTAGCGCATCGTGAGGGATTTGTTTCTGTGGAACACCTTAAGCGATACACCACCTTGGGCATGGCGACGGATGGGGGTAAGGTTGGTAACGTGATCGGTTTGGCTTTAATGGCTGAAGCATTAGGTAAGGAAATACCTGATGTAGGAACTACTACATTTAGACCACCCTACACATCGATTTCGATTGGTGCATTAAGAGGAAGGAATGTGGGTGAGCATTTTCGACCTTTGCGTCGTACTCCAATGCATGACTGGAATCTCCAACATGGTGCGACCATGACCATGGCGGGCCTTTGGCATCGCCCTTGGTATTTTGCTCAGAATGGGGAAGGGATTGAACAGGCTTATATCCGAGAAGCAGATACAGTAAGGAAAAGTGCTGGATTATGTGATGTGACCTCACTCGGTAAAATCGCTATACAAGGTCCTGATGCGACCGAATTTCTCAACCGAATATATACCAATCCTTTTGCGAAATTACCGATTGGCAAGGCTAGGTATGGAATTATGTTACGTGACGATGGGATTGTCATGGACGATGGTACGACTTGGCGGCTTTCAGAAACCGAATACTTCATGACCACGACTACCGCTCATGCTGCAAAAGTTATGGCCTGGTTGGAGGAGTTGTTACAGACCCGTTGGCAGACTCTCAAGGTTCATGTTACGAGTGTTTCAGAACAATGGGCAGGCTGTGCGGTAGCCGGACCAAATTCCCGAAAAGTACTCATGGCCTCAATTGAGAATCAAGATGAGCTCAGCAATGAAAATCTACCATTTATGGGAGTGATTGAGACAAAAATGAAAGGGGAAATACCCTGTCGTATTGCGCGCATCAGTTTTTCAGGTGAATTAGCGTATGAGGTTTATGTTCCCTCAGACTATGCCCTCTTGATGATGGATGTGCTGTGGGAGCAAGTCAGGATTGTACAGGGTTGTCTTTATGGCCTAGAGGCACTAGGTACCCTACGAATCGAAAAGGGTCATGTAACTGGAGCAGAGCTTGATGGACGGGTTACGATTGAAGATGCTGGCCTCGGAAAAATGGCATCATTGAACAAGTCATATGTTGGCAAAGCTCTAAAAAACCGAACCGAGCTAACACGTGAAGATAGACCGAGGTTAGTGGGCATCATGCCCAAGGATCGTAGCAAAACCTTTCATGCAGGAGCGATATTATGTAAACAAGATCAAGTCTCTGGGATGGGAGAGGGCTGGGTGACCGCAGTAACCCACTCTCCGGCAATCGGTCATTGGATAGGACTGGGATTTATTTCAGGTGGTTACGAAGCCTGGAAGGGGAGAACTGTGGTTGTAACTGATCCGGTTCGTAAAGAAGATGTTGAGGTTGAGATCGTCTCACCGCACATGGTCGACCCAACAGGAGAACGTATGCATGTCTAATTCGGATATACCGCGTAATTCAGCTTTGGATGGTCATTACTCTATTGGCAAGTCAGGTGAGATCAGTGCGGATGGAAGCGCGGGAGTTATATTGGAGAATGTCCAGGGGTCTGTACTTTACCAAGTTGCAGGATGGGTCGATACCATGGACAAGGTCGGAACACAAATCGCCAAGGCAGCCAAAGCAGAGTCAGCACCTGGTCCTTGTCAGGCTGTAGTTGGGGAAAAGGGTGCGTTGCTTCGTGTTGAACCGATGAAATGGTGGTTGATTGATGTTACAGCTCCCGTGATATTGCCCAAGTATGGCACATCTCTTGATCTTTCTCATTCTCGTACTCGGATTCGGATCAGTGGTTCACAGGCAGTAGAATTTCTGAATCGATTTTTACCGCTTGATTTGCGTGAGCGGGAATTTCCTCAAGGCTTCGTAGCTTCTTCGGCTATTCATCATGTCGGTGTGACCCTATGGCATGCTGAAGGTCATTATGATTTATTTATTCCGCGCGGATTTGCGTTGTTTGTTTGGGAGAATTTAGTGGATGTTGCCCAGCAGTTTGGGTTGGAAATCATTTGAGTCTTTACTTATTTCATATTGCAGTTTTCGCATTTGAATGAATCACAAATGATACATCTTCCAAGGATATGAAATACCTTGGGTTTACTTAATGAGCGATCTAGACAAACGACAACAGGGCTACCGTTCAGCTTACGGGCGTTATCTGCAGACCCGAAAATATGGAACCGGAATGATCATTTTGTTCTGGACTTTCCTGATTTTTTTGATGGTGATTATTTTCAGTGATGTACTGGAGCGTCAGATCAATCCGAATCGTCGTCCAGAGACCTCGGAGAATTTTGCTGAGAGCAGAGTTGTGCTGAAGGAAAATCGTCTTGGGCATTTTGTTGCTTCGGGTCGCATCAACGATCATGCAGTTAACTATATTGTGGATACAGGTGCAACTTCGGTTGTTGTACCCTGGACTCTGGCAGAGAAATTGTCGCTTGAGTTGGGCGTGCCGATTTTGGCTGAGACTGCAAATGGAGTGATTCGGGTCTATGAAACTGAATTGGGAACTGTAGAACTTGGCAACATATCGGTTCCAAATGTCAGAGCCAATATTAACCCGCACATGCAGGGTGATAACGTGTTATTGGGAATGACTTTTCTGGGACAGCTTGAGCTTGCACTGAAAGAGGGTGAATTAACCCTGATTCAGCAGAATTAATAACTCGGGATTCGCTGTTCAGGTCGAACATAATCAAATTAGAGGAGGCTAGTATCTGGTAAAAATCATATTTGAGGCTGAATATAATCTAGAGATTCCATTCTTGCCCCAGAGCATGAATCTACAACACTTCACGGTTTATGTGCTGGTTTGTTAGTAACCGTGTTGAGTGGTATTTTCTCAGATTGGAAAAGCCTTCCTGAATTCAAGGTTCATGGGATGTATGTAAACCGCTACGTCCTTTGAAGCGGAAGTTGCCCTTCTTATGATTATCTCGTTGTTGGTCATGCTGAAACAGGGAGACAGGATACTATCATTCTGCAAGATTACAAAAGATTAGCATTTTCATTTCCCTTCATGATTTTTGACGCTCTAACAAGGGTACCATTATTGAATACGCTGCAGGTTTCGCTTTGGGGCACCGCAATCGTTCCGTTCATTGCCTTTCCAGCAATTCCTATATGCGATTAAAGTCCATGATGATTTTGTAAACATTGATCCCCTCGGAAGGAAGCCAACCTTGGGCAGTCCGATAGCGGAGTCTATACTCTTTCCCATCTTTGTCCAAAACCAGTTTCAGGTGCTCTTGGAAATCCAGTCTGGAAAGGTTGTCCAGATCGATCAGATCCTATGCCCTTTTGAACTCTCACTTCACCTGTGACTGTGCCGCATCGATAGTACAAGCAATATAGGTATTGTTAATCTCCGTTTTCAGCTGTTCTCAGGCCAGAATGAAATAAGCCTGATCGTTAAGTCGTTGCTCCTCGACTATGTGGTTCCACTCATCGGTATTCCGGCATCTTTCCTGTAATTCCTCAAATTGCTTGTCGATCCGCTCGTATACTGCTGAAATGGTTTCCGGGTCTATCATCGCAGGATCTTCGGAAGCCACTCGGGCGTTATGGTCTATCGGGTCTCCCACCGATTTATGGTACTCATTGCCAGTCATTCGAGGGGCTGGTATCTGTCGGTCATGTCCACGATGAGGTAACGCTGGTATCCATATTTCAGGTCTACCCTGCCGTTCGTTCCAGCAATCCACAATCCACGGGGAGCTACCTTGGCTACCCTGTTTCCTTCCCCGACAAGGTCAAGTGTAGGTAATGAAGTTGGTTTGATGCCATGGTCGCGCATCATTTGCTCGTTCATTTCGAATGGTATTCTGGACCATGCATCCCATCATTCTGGAAGGAATTTCGATCCGGTCATAAAGACCGCTCAGCTTTTCCTTCGAGTCTTCAACCTGCTTGTGGATTTCGACAGGATTGATATGTTCGTTGATTACATCATCAAGTGCTGCATCTATGGAACTGCTCCAATGGTTGTCATGATTCCTGCTGCATGCTCGAAATTAGAACGTGATTCGTTGATTCATTATACCGGTGCCCCAATTAAACCTTGCTCACACCATTGTTCACGAAAACCGAGAAGATTGAAACTTGTGCATTGATTCCTGTGAGTTACGGACTGTGTTGTTGTTCATTCAAATACCAAGAAGCCATGAAACACTGGACTGTCGGTATCGAGCTCGCAGAATCCAGCAAAGTGGTCCAAGCCCGAAATCGAACCCTGTAAACAAAATTCTCAAACGTCCCTTTTAGGGAAAGGGTAGGTGATGAAGGAAGAGATGTTATCGATGAGTTATAGACCGGTGCATTTCCCGATTTATCTGCATAGTGACTGAAAATCAAGAAAGTAATCAGGAGTTCCCAACGTTAGAATTTGGTGCCGAAGGCGGGACTCGAACCCGCACGGATCTCTCCACTACCCCCTCAAGATAGCGTGTCTACCAGTTCCACCACTTCGGCAATCATCGGGGATACGAAATTACTTCGGGATTTCTGGCACATCTGATTCTTCTTGTTGAGTGCTCTCAACAGTCTCTGGTGCCTCGATCACAACGTTTTCTGCTGACTGAAGAACAGATGATTCTTCAATTACGCTAATATCGCCAGTTTCCCGAGTAAACAAAAAAGCCAGTACTAAACTCGTGACGAAAAAAATTACAGCCAGACTAGAGGTGATCCTGGTTAGGAAATTAGCCGATCCTCTTGCTCCAAAAAGGGTTTCGGAAGATCCACCGCCAAATGCGGCTCCCATATCAGCACCTTTGCCTTGTTGAATAAGGACGAGTACGATAATAGTCAGTGCAACCAGAAGATGAAAGACCAAAAGTAAGTTCGAAAGCATAATAGAAATATTGAGTTTGTTTCCGGTTAAACAGATCTGCAAATGCCGAGAAACTCATCCGCAGATAATGAGGCCCCCCCGATCAAACCACCATCAATATCAGGGCACACTAAAAGAGAACTTGCATTGTTTTTTTTCATACTGCCACCATACAGAATTCGACAGGAATTTGCTACCTCATCATCTAGCGAGCTGATTTGTTCCCGAATAAATGAATGAATAGTTTGCGCTTCATCCGAGGTAGCGGTTAGGCCAGTCCCTATTGCCCAAACCGGTTCATAGGCAATTGCAATATTTTTACACGATTCAATACCAATTTCATCAATCACTGATTGTAACTGCTCCTGAACGACAGTTTTTTCTTGGCCGGCCTTTCGCTCATCCTCGGTTTCACCGACACACAAAATGGGATTTAGGCCATGATTTAGAGCTTGCTTTACTTTCTTGCTAACTATGAGATTGGTTTCTCCGAATAGTGTACGTCGTTCCGAATGGCCGATAATCACCCATTCACATCCAGCATCCTTCAACATCTCAGCTGAAACCTGACCAGTGTACGCACCATCGTCATGCATGTCCAGATCTTGTGCACCGAGCATACAATTGTTATCTGCGATCATTTTTTGAACCTCGTTAAGTAGTATGAATGGCGGGCAAAGGGCGACATCAATATTTTCCAGATTTTGTATTTCTTCAACAATCTTTGTACATAGTTCATTTGCCATGGCTCTTCGGCCATTCATTTTCCAATTTCCGACGATGAGTTTATTACGCATAAATGCAATGGATTACGGGATATTACAGAAACCTGTCCACCGTGAAATGTGGCTTTTTCAACGAAGTGCCGAATCATACCCAATCCCGACCAAAAAAGAAAATGGATTTAATCATCTTGAGCAATCGAAATTTCGTAAAAAACAGTTTGTAAAAGAAAAGTTGGCTGCTAAGTGGTTAAGAAATGAAAAAGTTGTTCGATTTGTAGTGGTTGGGCAGTATGAAAACAAGCCTGATTTCGATGGACCGAGATTTCTTTGGTGGATAGTAACCATCGAAAAAAACAACAAATTTTATTCAGATATCAAGTTCGATCCAAACCGGCAGATGGTCTGAACCTCGTGCATGTGTATTTACCCAACAGGATTTGATTAGATTGCGCAATGTTGAACTGACAAAACAATAATCCATACGAATATATTTATTAAGAGTATGACCGGTTTCGCCTGCCATCAAATCTTTGCCAACTTGGGTCCAGGCATCAACAAACCCATTTTCACTGATTACATGTCCACCGTATTCACTGACAGGGCCAACGATCTTTTCATATTCTGGGTGATCTGGGGCAAAATTAAAGTCACCAAGTAGAATAGCTTTATCTGCGACTGGTCGATCTGGAACATCCATTTCAAAAGAAAATCCAGAATTTTCAAAAGATAGTGGAAATCCTTCATCGACTGCATCATGGTGGATTTCCAATAGACGCTTGATTTGTTTTTTCCTGATTTGACGTGAGAGGTGGGTAAGGTGCACTGAGTAAATCCGGATCGGAATTGCATTAACCAAGAGGGTTGCTTCGAGTGCTGTTCTTTGGATACTTAAGGGTTGACCGATACTACTTCGCTTAGGCAACAGATGATTGCGGGTGTACTCAATCGGATATTTACTCAAAATCATATTGCCAAATTGTCGTCGGCGATTTTCCTGTGATGTACTTTCCTGAATATGGATGTCTACACCTGGGCCATAGACTGAATAATGATTTGGAAAGTAATCGGCAAAAAATGCCATTTGATCCGTATTGTTGCTACGCGTCCAGAATCGTTCGACTTCCTGCAGGGCAATGATATCTGCTCCATGTATTTCTCGGGCAATCCTCTCAAGATCGAATTTTCTGTCCTCACCAAAACCATATTGGATGTTATAGGTAACTATTCTCATATCATATTCCTTACAGGTTTAACCACAACGCTGATTATTGATAATTATGATAGGATGCATGTGACGAAACTAACGTAGATGATCGTTTAGCAAATTCCCCTTGATGAATATTATCAATTAGAAAATGCAAGAGGAGATAACTTTGGGATTTTATATCCATAAATCAGAATGGAAAACTCCTCGTTTACTTACAAGTACTTTCGCCTACTAACTGGATGGAGTGGAACCATGGGATCGGGGGCAGTATCTGTATATACATTAGAAATTCTATGCATTAGTAACTCTTTCCTTTACCCTTAAAACTATTTCGCAAGGAACTCAGATCATGGATTGCTTCAAGTTTTTCCAATTCCTTTTTTCAAACAAAAAAAGTTGTTCATGGACGCATACATACTCGACTCGATTGTGTCGCCATATATTCCCGTATGCCTTTCGAGTTCAGTATACAGTACTGAAAATAATGTGAAATCTCACGATCCTTTAGAAGAGTGTGCCACAGTCGACGCTAATAATTGGATATCCGAATTGGAACTTCGATGATTATGCATTGCTATGACATCATCGTTTCACACCTTTTCTTCGGAACTTGGTAGGTTTAGATGAAGCTCCGTTGTATCGACTTTGGAGGTCTCGATATACTCATTCACACCATGAGTATCAGAAACCTAGAACCAAAAGTTCAACTTATTGTGTTATTGATGTTCCTTTGAATAATGAGTGCTAAACATATAATCACCTTGACAACCCCTAACCGATCTTTAACATTTTTGCGGTGTCTGATTTAGACCAAAATCCGATTTGGTCTATCTCTGGTCCATAAATATACCATTTTATGGCCTTTTTTTGCCGCTTTTTTTGAGATTTCGAGGTCTTCTATAAAATATTGTGACATATTTTTAAGTGCGGTTATTGGCAGTGTTTATAACCCACTGCTACGATTGCTGTTCCGAATTACTAACGGATCCAATCGATCATGTACATTCGTCAAGCTGAGCGGGAGTACTGGCCGCTACTCTGCCAGCGCATTGAAGAGTTGCGCACCGGCCAGGTGCCCATTGGATATGGAGAGATCGACCCGACACTCGAAGCGGAAGTGCACCGCATTGCCAATCTTCTCAACCAGCGTCAGGGGCAGGCGGTCCCGGAATGCGTTTCGGTCGAGACTGGACAGGACTGGCAAACCGCAGACACCCATTCGGTCCAGAATCATTATGTATGGACCATTGGGGTTGAATATGCGGCACTGAAGGCGGTGCAGGAACTGGAAGAGCGGCTGTTGGAATTGGGATTCAATCCTCGTCAGCAGCGGGTTGCCCTGGGTTTGATCATCGCCCGCATGATTGTTCCGGCATCCGACCGGCGCTGTTGTCTAGACCGGCTGTTATCAGTAAATATCCTGCCCTCTCCAGAATTCGGTCAGCTTCGGGATATGTACCGTCGTTTTGCTATCTTTTATCTTCATCCCGCTTTTTGGGAATCCAGTGTTCGTCAGGCCGACTTTTAATACAATGAATCCATGGGTGTGCGAGCACAAAATCCGGAAAGCAGCAACACTCCGTTTCCATTAACTCTCAGTTTTTGGATATTTGAAGGAAGGATGTTATCGCAATGATGCCACTGTGTTTCTTCAACCCAGTAAATAATTCCTGATTTATTAAGATTGCGTCGATGTGATTCTCGGCATTTGAGTTTCAAGTGGCATGCACAGCCTTCAGGATTCGATTGTTCTTTAAATTTTTCCAGATAGGCTTTAAAAAAAGGAGTCCACGAATCGGTATCAGTGTCTACGTTCCACATATTCTTGCCCCAAGTCGGACTTTCGCGCAATTCACATCGATTGCTGGATGCTGCTTGACTGCTTTCAAATGCAGTACTGCAAATTTGTGGAGTAACGCCCCAAAGATATTCGCAGACCGGAACTTCGTCTGCCCTTACTGTGGAAAATGTTCCAGCAACCGCTATGGACATTAGTACAAGGAACAATCTGGTTTTCGACATGACAGCCTCCTAAATGTTAATCAGAATAATATTCTACTGAATTTCGCTCTGATGATTAAAGGCAAAAACATCAAAGCATACAAGATTATTATTACACAAAACCAAGGTTTTTTCACTCTAAAATCTGGGGTTAAGCGAGTTTTCTATCTGTTGGTATTTTGAACAGTTTACTTTCTTCGTTTCACAAAATGAGCTAGAAAATTACGTTAATTCTAAAATGAATCACCGCATACATTATTGGCGCTAAGCGACTATTCCATGGACTTCAGAAAGTTAAAAAGTCGACCACTTGGCAAACTAGAAAATTCTGGAGTAAGCGGATGATTCGACCGTGTACAGTTACAGCAATCTCATGGACATCTGTTGAACTTAGCCCCTCATGCAACATGTGATGACAGAAAGTCTTGCCGGTTCGAGACTATACGCTTGGCGCATTGGTCATTTACAGAAATGGCTACTGCACTCGGTTTCGAACTAGCGCATTATATTTCTTTCGGCGGTTATCCTGGGGGTTCCTCAATCGGAACTTCACGTTCCTTTTCTCTTTCCAATCTAACATAAGCATCTGACAAGACATTATTTTCTTTCAATATCGGCATCCTTTTATATGCGATATATATCTGCTTCCATGTATAGGATCCAAACATGTCCTTTTACGTCGATATCATTCCCAACCGCAAATCCCCGCCCGCAATCCTGCTCAGAGAGGCCCGCAGAGAAGGAAAAAAATCAAACGCACCACGCTTTGCAATCTGAGCAAGGCACCCTCACGGACCTATCAACAATCCACACTTAACTTCGTAAAACAACTATGCCGGACTTGCTGGTAGCACGCCAACCCTAAATTGAACGCAGTCTCACAAACCGGAATCTAGACGAGAATACCTTGATTCTGTATGCAGTAACCTTCCAGCTATGTAAAAGGCCGGAGTTGCCCAGTTTCTGGAACGGAAAACTCAAGGGCCAACAGGTCATCAGCCGCCAAGTGGGACGGAATGCCAATCGTAGAAAAGTCGAACAACATTTCGAGATTGTGCTGACCGACGACCGCATCCGCTGGCAGCGTCGGGCCGAGAGCATCGTTGTTGAAGCGCAATTCGATGGGATTGATGTCATCCGGACCAGCCTTGATGCATCCTCCAACGGAGCAGAGCAAGCGGTGGTTGCCTAACAAAACCTATCCCAGGTGGAACAGGCCTTTCGCACGCTCAAGACCTCCCGGCTCAAGGTCCGCCCCATTGATGTTTATTCTGCCGAGCATGTCAAGGCACAGGTGTTTCTATGTATGCTGGCGTTCTACGTGGAATAGCATATGCGCCGCCGCCTTGCGTCACTGCTGTTTGAAGATGATCAGCCTGAGGTAGCCCGGACACAACGGAACTCGCCGGTCGAGCCGGTGCGGTTTCACTAGCCGCCAAAGCCAGCACCAAGCAAATGCCAGATGGACTGCCGGTTCACAGCTTGTCGACACTGCTTGCCGATTTGGCAACACTAACCAGGAATGAGGTCACTTTGCCATCGCATCCCAATCAAACCTTCACCCTGTTCACCAAACCAACTCGGTTGCAAAACTGGGTCTTCGAATTACTCGAGATTGACCGCTAGGAAATGTTGCCATGTAAATGACAGGTTGAAAACCGACAGTTTCAGACGAAAGCCTTATGATATATGCACTGGTGCACTTCACCTCTCAATGAAGTTCCGACTCGACGCTCCATAACGGATAAGACTTATATTCATATAAAGCAACCTATGACAAGTTCATACACTTGCAGGTAGGCATAGTGGGGCCGTTCAACTTCAACAAATTACATTGAATTTTTGTCTATTAGCGGCAGCTAATCCAAGCATTGAAGTCATTAGTTAGGTTGTCACAGAGCAATGCTATTTCGATTTGGTTGTTATTGTCGACTTTATTTCCTCTATGTTTGATTGGAAGATGAATGGGTGAATGGAATCAGCCTGATCAGCTCTTCACATGATCATTTTCGAGCAAGAGTGAACGAGCAGTCATTGATTGAAATAGGCTTGTGAGTTAGTATCAACTCAACAGAGGTTAGTGGTAATACTGCTACGAATGCATAATGATTTGAGAGTGAATGGATGGATGAACTCAACCTAAGGACCCTGTCACAAAAGATACAAAGCCGAGAAATCAAAGTTTCATCTCTGATATCGGATGTCCTTGATCACGCCAGACGAAGTGAATGCGTTTTTACGCTTATTGATGAAAAAGTGCTGGACGATGCCGAAAGTATTGACCAACAACTGGATGACAACAAATCCATGCCAACTCTTTCGGGTATTCCCATTTCTATCAAGGATCTTTTTGATATACAAGGTCAGAAGACTCTTGCAGGATCAATCGTGCTCAAGCACTATGCTAAACCAGTTTTATCTGATTGTGATGTCTTAAAACCGCTACGCAAGTCTGGCTTATTGTTCTTAGGGCGGACAAATATGAGCGAGTTTGCATTCTCGGGATTGGGAATCAATCCGCACTACGGAATCCCGAAGAGTATTTGGGAGCGGTCAGTGGGACGGATACCTGGTGGTTCCTCTTCCGGCAGTGCAGTAAGTGTTGCAGAAAGAATTTCTCTGATCTCAATGGGTTCAGATACTGCCGGATCTTGCCGAATCCCTGCTACTTTTAATTCTGTGGTTGGGGTCAAGCCCAGTTATGGGAGGTTTTCATTGCAGGGCATATTTCCATTGTCGCATTCATCAGATGCTCCCGGTCCTATTGGAGTGGATGTCGACAGTTGTTATGTCATTGATCAGATTCTCAGCGGCAATTGGGATGGCTATGGTGAAATGCCTGCCATCCAACCAATGAGAATCAAGGATCTTCGTCTAATGATCCCAGATTCGACCGTGCTTGATGATTTGGACCCTGAAGTCCAAAATTGCTTTGATCGTGCAGTACTGGCTTTGAGAGATGCTGGTGCGCACATTCAGAGAATTCCTGCTCCAGTGATTGACGAATGTGTCGATTTATTCATGAATAGAGCCATTGCTGGTTATGAAGCCTATGCTCTGCATAAGGAGATGATGCAAAGTTATGCTGATGAATACGATCAGACTGTTTTAACTCGAATATCTTCCTATCAGGATGTGACAGAGTCTGAACAGCAAGCACGATACGCGATCAAAAGAAAACTCACTCAAGATTTTCAGGATCTGATGAATAATGGCAAATTCGATGCCATGATTAGTCCGACGGTAAGTTGCATTCCTCCAAAAATTAAGCACGTTTTGGATCCGTCAAACACAAGATCAGTAAATCTTCGCTGTTTACGGAATACCGCTATTGCCAATAACTTTGATGGGTGTTCAATGAGTTTGCCTAGTAGTGATTATGGATCTGCGCCGACTGGATTGATGATTTCTTCTACCAACGATGATGATGCTTGTCTTTACCAAATTGGTTTTCTAGTTGAGAGTGTATTGAATCAAGTTCGGGCTACCCATTAACCTAAATAAACTTTCGGTATAATTTCCTAATCTGGCATACCTAGAACCAAACCTTGCAGCAATGTGGAATTTCACAGTGTTGAAAAAATTTTGCGTGCTTTTTGCATAAGTTTTTATGGGTAAGGGACTAAACGAATAACAGCAATGATCGATATAAGTACCAATTTACCGACTGCCTTAGCTGAGCGGGTAGATCGATTCCTGTCGCACAACAACATCGAACTGACCGATTCTGCGAAGTGGGCAATTGGGTTGAGCGATTTTGTAGCCAAAGTAGCCCAGAGTCAGAAAGATTGGTTCTCTTCTGCCATTATTGATGGTAGTTTGGACGAGTATGCTGCAGACTGGGGTCTTCCTGATGAAGTTGATCAGTTACTCGGTGATGTTGAAGATATGAACGATCTGAAGCATATTCTAAGGAAATTGCGTGACCGAAGACAATGTTGGGTAATTTGGCGCCATATACTAGGCCTTGCTTCATTTGAAGAGACCACGACCTCAGCAACCAGACTGGCAGAAATTCTAATTAATGCTGCTCTCGTAATAGTTGAAAATCGGGAGCGCAATCGGCAAGGCATACCAATTGGAGAGAAGTCAGGTAAGGAGCAACGAATGGTAGTGTTCGGCTTGGGAAAACTGGGAGGTCAAGAGTTAAATCTCTCGTCAGATGTAGATCTTATTTTTGCATTTTCCGAGCCCGGCAAAACTTCATCAGGTCAGAATAGCCAGAACTTCTTTATTCGAGTTGGTCAACGACTCATTGACGCGTTGCATACTGTAACACGAGACGGGTTTGTGTTTCGTGTTGACATGCGACTTCGAGCCTATGGAACGAGCGGACCTCTGGCTATGCATTTTCCAGCTATGCGCAGATATCTCGAAACCGAGGGACGGGATTGGGAGCGATACGCATATATCAAAGCACGACCGATTGCCGGTGACATCGAAGCAGGGCAGGAATTTTTAGAATCAGTTCAGCCATTTGTATACCGCAAATATATGGATTTCGGTTCAATCGAGTCAATGCGGGATATCAAGGCACTTCAGGATAATCGAAGAGATGCGGATGACATCAAGCTCGGGGTAGGTGGAATACGGGATGCAGAGTTTACGGTTCAGGTACAACAACTGATTCGAGCCGGGCGTCAACCGTCGTTACGGGTGCCCACTTTTCTGAATGCGTTAGCTGAGTTAGGGAAAATCGAACTTTTTGATGAGGATACCGTAGAGCAACTGGAAGCCGCCTATCGCTTTTTCAGACATTCCGAACATAGTGTTCAGGCTGAAGCTGACAGACAAACACAACGCTTACCCGCCAACGATCTGGGTCGGTTGAGACTGTCGCTGTCTCATGGTTATACCAGTTATGATCAATATATGGTAGAGCTGGGACGACATCGGACAAATGTCGAGGTCATATTTGATCAATTGCTGGTGATTGATGAGCCTGAAGTGAGTGAAAATCTCTGGGAGAGTCGTGATAATCCAGAAGCCTTCCGTATAGCAGGGTTTGCAAATCCCGAAAAAGTCACGCAAGAGCTCAATAATCTGGAAAACGCCAGAGATCGTCAATCCGTTAGTGATTCAGCCAGAAAACGTCTGAATGAACTGATGCCAAGATTCCTTGATGCAGTAGCTCGCAGTACTGACCCGGATAATAAGATTATCAATCTAATCCCAATTCTTCGTGATGTACTTGGCCGTTCAACGTATCTGGCATTCCTTCGGGATAATCCTTCCGCAATGCAACGTTTCATTCGCTTGGCTGGAAACAGTAAATGGCTAGCCGAGCAATTTCGTATGCGTCCCATGTTTATCGATATGTTGCATGACTCGTCCATTTCAATTTTGGCAAATCCACCTCCAGAGCGACATGAGTTGATTGAGGCTCTGGGGGACCGGCTGAAATCTGATTTCGATGAAGAAACGATTCTAAATGAATTAAGGGAGTTCAAGGAGCGACATGTATTTCATGTTGTACTTGGACAATCTTTGGGTTTACTTCCATTGATGCTAGCGAGTGATTACCTCACTTTTTTAGCTGAGGCCATGTTGGAACATGCTCTGAAATTATCATGGCAAAGTCTGCACGCGCGTTATTCGGAAGAGTTGTCGAAATCCAGAGATGCCTTTGTTGTAGTCGGTTATGGAAAGCTTGGCGGTATCGAACTATCTCCGGGGTCCGATCTGGATTTAGTGTTTATTCACAATATGTCAAATGAGACTGTTCCCTTTATTCATCGCTTGGTTCGCAGATTGTTAAGTATATTGACATCTCGAACGTATTTTGGAGCTTTGTATGAGATCGACATGCGCCTTAGACCATCGGGTAAGGCGGGTCCAATGGTCACTAGTTTGTCGGGTTTTGAGCATTATCAAAATCAGGAAGCAGAGGTGTGGGAGCACCAATCTCTGGTTCGGGCTCGGGCAGTAGCGGGTGATGCCGAATTGTGTGAACAATTCGAAAAAGTACGAAGAAATATTCTCTGCAAGAAGCGGGATCAAGAATTTCTGCGCGAGGAAATTCTGAAAATGCGAAACCGGATGACGGATCATCATGATGCAGACGAGGATATTAAACTGGGCGTAGGTGGTGTAGTTGATATTGAATTTATGGTTCAGTTTATTGTTCTTGCGTTTGCAAATCAGTATCCAGAGTTGACCACTTATTCCGATAATATTCGGATTCTTGAAATTGCAGGTGATTGCGAGGTTTTAGATCGAGACGATGCGGATCAATTGACATGGGCCTATACAGCTCTCAGATCCCAAATGCATCAACACATGATGGACATGAGCGATACGCATTTAGATGAAGATATCATGAATTCGTATCGAAAAACCGTCAATCGCATCTGGGAACAGTTGTTTGATAGTCCACGTATTGGTAAACAGAAAAAATACCAGAATAGTGAGAAAGACAAAGTAGATTAAACGAATCCGTTAACTACTCCCTCCATAAAAACTGAAGTAGCGGCTTATTGAGTGTTTATCCACACAATTGATGTGTTTCTCATTCTCCAGTTTTCTTCAAGTATGCTGACTGCATTCCCTCTCAGAATCAGTTCAATCGCAGTCAATGGGTCGGCATGCGCATGATCCAGAAATGTCTGATGGCTCTGCAATAGGCCTTTGACATCTTGTAGCGGAAAAACCGCGCTCCACAATCACCGCCACACGTATGGAGTGAATAGGGGTGAGCAGTTATCTAATCCGCTATTGTTTAGACTGAAAGCTCGGAACAGGTTCTCAAAATTTCCTCGATAATATCTTCGGACCTAGGCATGAATCGTTCAATCATGCGGGGTTTATGAGATGTCAATTGGTTTGTTGGATGTAGTCGTTGACGACTCATCAGTAAGTTGTGATATCCCGCTTCAATCACAAATTCAAGACTTTTTTCATTGATATCTCGACTGCCTCCAAAGGGTACCGCAAACACATTCTCCAGATAAGCTCTGGAAAATTCTGAGAGCCATTGGCGAGGTTCATTGATCTCGTGAATTTGCTCCTCGTTGGTTAATGACGACAATACATAATGACTAGCACTATGATTAATTACGGATAATAACTTATTTGATTTTGTGCAAGCTTTCAGATCTTTCGAATTCAGATATGTCCGATCTTGTTTTATTTCTATCGCATGATTCTTGAAGTACTCATTCAAACGATGATCAATCAAAGCACTATTATTCGCCGGGTGTTTGCTGAATCGATAGAATGTACTTTCTGTTTCCGGCAGACAACATGTAACCATAAAATCCTCGGTCAAATTATGTTGAATGAGGAACCTGATTTTGTCTCGCCAATTGATCTGTCCGAATAATACAGATGAGTTGACGCATATTGTGGCGGGTATCTGTGCACCTTCAAGAATTGGTAGAGCATTTGTTAATACATTCCGATATCCGTCATCGAATGTGATCGTGGCAAGACCAGATGGATCATCAGCACATACAAATTCAACCATTGAGACAAACTGGAAGAATTCTGATAGTTCGCTTATGTGTTTTTCAAAGATTTCTGGCTTTATGTTGTGTATTGGTTTCTGAAACAGTCTGGCATCGCTTGATATCGAGTGATAAAGAAGCACTAGTCCGTGTGAATGCGATAAAATTTTTAACCTGTTTTGGTTATGGTTGTCCATAATGGTATAGGTCACACTGATTGATTAATGAGCCAAAAAGGGGTGTATATATCACAAACCTTTCGCACTAGTTTGTCTTAACTCATATGTACATCGGAATAGTAATGTCTGTTTTTCAATCAAAATTTTTCGAATTCAGGTCGTTATCTGATTTTTAGTTGATCAGTATTCAAACCCCCGCGCTGAATAATGTAACTTTGAAAACTGGGAATTGGACAAATCATACTGTGGTTCTTCGAATTTTCCTGCAATGCTTCGCAGTGAATCAGGTGTCTCACAAATCCTTGTAGAGAAAAAACCTTCAGGAAGTTCATATTCACCATTCAGGTCTTGTTCGCTGAATATTTTGATTTTTGCTTGAACATCGTCCTCGTGCAGGACTTCCCCTTCAATTTGTGCTTTCTTAATCTCGACTATTACCCGGGTAACCAGTTTTCTGGAAAAACTCATTTCATGGCTGAATTGAGAATTGTAATAGGCTTGCCGAAGAGTATCACTCTTTTCGTGTACTTTCGGCTATTCCATGATTTTATCCAGGTTCCCATCGATACCTGGCTCCAAAACTGCTTCTGCTACCGCCTGTTGTGCTCAGTGCATGTGACGTGGCCTACTATTAATGGCTTGACTCAAAGTAAGTAACTCATGGATACAATTTCCTATAGTTATACCGAAATAATCACAAAAACCCCTCATCAATTCAGTGCATTCTTCTTTGGTAAAGCAACCCAAATTATGTTCCAGTACGCCGTATGTTAAACCTAAAAACCGTATATGTGATTGTGTTTTCCTAATCCGGCAATGATCAGTGTTAGAGGTAATTCCTTCTCCGCATCATGAATGGCCTGAAGGAAAAGAGCTGAGGGACTATCTGTCCTGACAGGAGGCTTCTGGGCTTCATCAATAGCTACGATTACCGGCGTATGCCACTTTTCTGCTGGAATCGTATCCTCCAGAGAAAAAAGGTCTCGGGTTGGAATGCTTTGAAAACAATTTTTCAGACCGAATTCAAAACCGAACGCACCGATATGTCCAATCTTTTGGATCCAATTTTCTCCAAACAGGGTAAGGATTTTTAACCAATTTTCTTTCGGTGCTGATACTGCAAAAGCCCAGGCCCGCAATACGTTCTGCAAGGCCTGAAAAAGATGGGTATCTAATATCTTGATAATACGGGGATACTGTTGTTCATTCGAACACACGGCCAGTTTGTTCAAAATCGAACTCTTTCCTGCAAGGAGCACCTTGGACGATTCGCGTATTCCCAGCGGAGGTATTTCCCTCTCGGCCAGTTAACTCTGCTGGGGAAAGAGTATCATTCAAAATTTTCTGTCGTCCAATGAAGACTGGAGGTGGTGATTTCTTGCCTCGAATGATAAAGTCTTGAAATGCCCCCGGCGAAATGCGTTCATGATGCCTCCGTTTGGACTAATGAGCGATTCATTTTGTCCTTATAGTTTTGGAGTTCATTATTACTTATTGTAAAAGATTGAAATATTGAATAAATATATTCTTCGATCAAAAAATAAGCGAATAATCTGATTGGTGTAATTCTCTCAAAGAGATTTTGGCATTGCATTATAAAGCCAATGTGGAGTGGTTAACAAAAACGGATCGAGCTAATTCAATACGATGAAAATAACCCACTTGATGAATCGGTTATCGAGACTGTTAATATGCAAACAAATGTAAATATAAGAACTGATATCTCCAAGGTAAATTTCCTGATATCTTGTCCGAGAGTTCGATACCAGAACTTACCTTGACATGAGATCAGATAACAAGGTTGGACATTGGATATCAAGCAGTTTTCGTACTTGATATACAATATCAACCATTATCGAGAATTCGAGAATAATAGCAATTGTTATGATGTCTTGTATGGGGACAGGTTTACCGTCCCAGAAGAACGCTTTTGAGCCTCCGCATTGAGACAGTGAAGTTATTTGCGCCCTTCAATTCTTGCCTAAAGAGAATTAAATCACCCGTAAACATCTAGTTCTATATATTAAATGGCTGAATCAAAAACAAAAATGAAGAATTTATTCCGCCCTGGGACATGATCAGAACCAGCTTATTTAGCAGGACGTCTAGAAGAGCAGTCATATTTTACCGATGAGTTACAAAAGTTACAGAAAAATATGAAACAATACTCCTACTTTCATAGGTCAAACTGCTCATTATTCGGTATTTTAATCACCCCTTACCATGAATAGGATTTTCAAGCAAAACAAAGGTCAATATTGTGGTTGGCTTTACTGATAATTTTTTCAACGTTTTGTCGAAAAATATGTGTCTGCTATGCGTATACCTTGGCACGATGTCTCTTTGGAAATCTTACAGGTTTTTTGGAGGGAAAATGGCAAAAAATTA